>NZ_JBJKTM010000019.1:0-33770 GCF_046580785.1 Latilactobacillus sp. VITA-14 | reverse complement strand
AAAAGACCAATTTTAGCCAAGTAACGACTGATGAGATCCTAGCAGCACTTGAACTAATTAATCAACGACCATTAAAAATACATCATCAACAGACTGCCATTGAAAGATTCCGGGCTTGTTCGGATTAAACTTGTAATTTGCCATTTCTGTTCGGATTAATTATAGAATTTGCCTAATTAAAAGCGCTTTATTAAAATATTCATTGCCCATTTTCTCGCGATTACACTTTTCATCCAATCAAAAAACGCCCGCCTTTCAGCGCGCGTTTTTTCTATTTAATTAACGTGTAATCATCCGCATCCACATTATCAATCAATGGTGACATGCCACCTGTTGCTAATAAAGTGAGGCGATGCATCGCTCTTGAACAGATCGTGTAGAGCAATTGCCGTTGATCTTCATGATTGTAGTTGGTTGCGCTGACTTGCCAGCCGATAATCGCATCAAATTCCAACCCTTTGGCTAAGAAACTTGGAACGACTAACGTACCCGCTGCCAAACGTTGATTTTCGGAACGAATTAAAGTGACTTTTGTACCACTGGCTTTCAACTTAGCTGTTAGTTCTTGGGCTTGCACCAATGTCTTGGTGATAATCGCCGTCGTTAACTTATCTGCTTCATTTTTAGCGAGTTGCGCATTCACATCAGCGACCAATTGATCTTCGCTTTGGCGCACAATCAAGTTTGGCTTGTCGCCTTCACGGTTGAAAGCTTCAATTTTTTGACCGCCCTTTAGGAGCCCTTTGGTAAAGTCGGTGACTTGTTCAGTTGACCGATATGAACGCGTCAATTGAACGACCTTCGTATTTTGCGCATCAAAGAGTTGTTGCACTTGTTGTAATAGGTTCGTGCTGTTTTCTTTGGTGAAAATCGCTTGGTTCAAATCACCGAGTAACGTGAAGCGCGCCTTAGGGAAGTGCATCTTCAAGAAGGCCAATTCGTATGGTGTGTAATCTTGGATTTCATCGATAAAGACAAAGCGCATGTCGCGTTCGCCGTGCTTACCGGTCATTAAATCATAAAGATGCAAGTAAGGTGTCACATCTGATAACGTCATTTGTTTGGCCTTTAAATTAGCGACAAAATCAGTCACATGATCATTCCAGATTTCTGGTGTCAGATCAAATTCAGCCAAATCAACCAATTGCGGCACAACCCGCATGAAGTGGACGTATTGTGCTTGAATACTCAAGAAGCGATTGCGTTGAATTCCTTTTTGAACGGGTTTGAAAGCCTTCAAAACGATTTGCTTAGCGATATATTTACTTTCGGCTTCACCAGTCTTAAAGTCCTTACCCGCCATAATTTCGCGGAGTTCCTCATCACTTAAGTTTTCAGCGCGTTCTGTCACCCAGTCAGCCTTCGTTTCATGGTCGACTTTATGGCTCAAACTGCGCAATAAACTTTCCTTCGTCGCATCTAGCCGGTTCCCTAAATGATAGTTTTCGTTGAAACGGTAGTAGACGTCGCTGATTTTTTCCTTACTAATCAAGACCTTCCCGTTCACTTTCAAATCACGGAAACGCATATCGCCCTTTTCAAGGTGCGCTGCGTAACGTTTAACTGCTTTATAGAAGACTAGGCTTTCTTTCAAACGGCTAATCCGCGCATCAGTTTCCGTGATTGGTGTTTCGAATTGGTCAAATAAACTCTGAACAGCAAGGTTCGGCAAACGCCGTGCAACATATTGATAGTAAGTCATTTGAATCATGTTTTGTTCGCCAAGTTCAGGCAACACGTCAGCGATATAATCGTTGAACAATTGGTTCGGCGAGAACATGATCACTTGACTGGAATCCAGGTTACCCCGATACCGGTAAAGTAGGAAGGCAATCCGTTGTAAAATCGCGGATGTTTTCCCAGAACCAGCGGCCCCTTGCACGAACAATAAGTCCGCGTCAGTGTTCCGGATGATTTGATTTTGTTCCCGTTGAATGGTCGTCACGATACTCTTCATTTGTGTATCAGACTTTTCGCCCAATACTTCCAGTAACATTTGGTCACCAATTGTTTCTTGCGTATCAAATAACGCCTTAATTTGGCCATCTTCAATTAAGAATTGACGTTTCAAAGAAATATTGACGTCTTGCGGGCCGTCAGGCGTTTGGTACGTAACTTCACCAGTCTTCCCTTCATAGTAAATTGATGAAATAGGTGCCCGCCAGTCATAAATCAAGAAATGATCTTCGCGATCGGTGAATGACCCTAGCCCAATATAAATGGACTCAGACTTTGGTTCACCCTTTTCTTTAAAATCAATCCGCGCGAAATAAGGGGTTTTTTCCATTTTTTGTAAAGTCTCAAGTTGCCGGGAAGATTGTTGCCAAGAATTATTCCGTTCTTGCAACATTTGCCGTTGTTGTTCGATTGAGACTGCCGTTTCAGTCATTGCTGAATCATTATTGAAATTCAACCGTACATCATTAAAGAAGTTTGCGTTAATTTCTTTTTCTTCTGATTTAGCCCGTTCAACGGCGCCTTCGAAGTGCTTTTTGGCGTTTTTAATTAAACCGACAATCTCGGTTAAACGGCGTTGTTCTAATGATTTTTGTTCGTCAGTCAAAGCAGATGTCCCCCGATTTCTAAATAAACAGTTCTACAAGTTTAACACTAAATTCACAAGAGTGCGACTACAAGCGCTTAGCCATTGAGGATTAGCCTAATCAGGGAAATAAGCGATGTAGTCGATTATTTTCCTGATGTAGCTAAGCGGAAAAAGTTATTTGCTAAAGCACGTTTCACGATCTTCCCACAAAAAAGCCGGCCGCTGCAACCACCAGCCCTAACCCGTAGGTTAATAGCAGATAACCAAAGAAAATATGGTAACGGCGGCGGAACCACAGCTGACTCAATTCGCTATTGAACGTTGAGAAAGTCGTGTAGCCACCCAAGACCCCGACGCCCAAAAAGAGCGTCCACGTTTGATCCAATTGTGCCCCGGTCACCCAGCCTAAGCAAAAGCTCCCCGTTAAATTAATTAAAAAGGTGATTAATGGATATTCGCTGGCAATCTGCGTTCCAAGACGGGTTAATTGATACCGCAAAATAGCGCCGATTGCCGCGCCCAATCCGACAATTAATAACGTCATCATTTTAGCACCTGCGACTTTCCTTGCCGATCGAGCAGCCAAACTGCCCAGTAATCTGCCACTAAACTTAAGCAGACACCGCCAATCAAACTAATCCCGATATACAGGCTAAATGGCCACCATTGATTGGCCACCAATAACTTCAATGCATCCACGCTAAAACTAGAAAAAGTCGTGAAGGCGCCGAAAAAGCCCGTGCCCATTGCAAGTGCCAGCGTATCGCTGATCTGATAACGAACCACGATGTAACGCATTAAAAAAGGAAGACAAAACGCCCCGATTAAATTCACACACAAAGTGCCATACGGAAACCCTGCTGCTTGGTGCAATCCGAGCCCAATTGCATAGCGTAAAATCCCGCCAAAAAAGGCAAAAATTCCAACCGCGAGACTTTCTTTTATCTTCATTTTAGATCGCCCCCTTTTTAATATCGTAGCATCTATTTTACAGAAGTTATTACTAATTGTAAATTAGTTGTAGATATTAACTAGCGATAATGCCAACTTTTTAATAATAATTTAATCACTAACGAATTATCAACAAAATCGATAATATTAGCGCCAATATATAAAAAGCCAATTTTACGAACCCGTGCTGTTGCTCGGAAGCTATTCGGCTTTGACATGCTTTAGTACCCATCTAGCTATCAAAGCCAACTTCCTGTGCACAGCTGTGGCCCGCAAACAGTCGGCTACACCGCCTATTTACGAACCCGTGCTGTTGCTCGGAAGCTATTCGGCTTTGACATGCTTTAGTAGGTTAGTGTATGCTCTACACAACTTTATTGTGCATTGAAAGGATCTTTTTTATGACAAGCTTAGCGCTCGTAATCGTTCTATTGGCGGCTTTAATGACGCCGTTACTCATGGCAAAATTTAAGATTTCTTATTTACCAACCGCCGTTGCGGAAATTTTGATCGGGATTTTACTCGGACAAAGTGGCTTCCACCTCATCTCAACCACCCCCACACTGACGGAACTTTCATCATTGGGTGTGACCGTCTTAATTTTCTTAAGCGGGATGGAAATCGACTTTGAACTCTTTAAAAAGCAACCCACCACAGCTAAATCTGGCGTTAAAACACCGCTGACGCCCTTACAACTGGCAGTCGGTAGTTTTACGCTGATCCTATTAAGTTCGCTAGGACTCGCCAGTTTATTGGCATGGAGTGGGTTGTTCACCGATATTGGACTCGCAACAATTCTCTTTTCAACCATCGCGTTAGGGGTCGTCATCGCCGCGTTGAAAGAAAAAGAACTCCTCAGCCAGCCGCTTGGCCAAACAATTCTGTTAATTGCCGTCCTCGGGGAAATCGTCCCGCTGATTTCGTTAACAATTTATGCCGCCCTCAATAATCCTGGTTCTAAGAGTCTGTGGTTACTATCACTAATTTTCTTAGCCGCAATCTTCTTATTGATGCGTTTTAAAACTGTTTATCACTTCTTTGAGCGGATTGATAAGTCAACGACTCAACTCGATATTCGTTTAGCCTTTTTCTTAATCATCACACTTGTATCGATTGCCGAAGAAGTCGGTGCCGAAAGTATTTTGGGCGCTTTCTTAGCCGGCATGGTCATGAAACTTTTACGCCCCCGTGAAGAGACGCAAGATAAATTAACATCAATCGGCTACGGCTTTTTCATTCCCATCTTCTTCATTATGACCGGTGCAAAACTCAACATCCCCGCGCTCTTACATGATCCTAAATCACTGACCCTGATTCCCTTTTTCTTCATCAGTTTCATGGGCGCCAAAGTTTTGATTTACTTCGTCTTAAAACGGCGCTTCAAAGTCACCAACGCCCTCGCCGGGACTTTCCTCAGTTCGACGACCATCACGTTGGTCTTACCCATTTTGACGGTCGGTCTCAACTTGAAGGTTATCACGACACAGCAATCCGGCGCTTTCACAATTGCAGCGGTGATTAGCTGTATTCTTGGTCCGATTCTGTTCAATCGATTCTACTTACCAACGCCTGAAGAGATGCCGCGCAAACGTGTTAACTTCATCGGCGCCAACATCATGACAATTCCAATCGCCCAACAGTTATCCAAAGGTCTGTACACAAGCGAATTATTTACCAATAACGAACAAAATTATCAAATCTACCATAGCCAAGCCAACCTCGAACTCTTACCTGACTTGGCACCAGCCACCTTAACTGACGCGGCCGTCTTCGATACAGATATCCTGGTCTTAGGCTATTTAAATAATGAGCAAAATTATCAACTTGCCCAACAAGCGATTCAGGCCAAAGTACCGCGGATCATCGCCCGCTTTGAATTTAAGAATATCTCGGACGATCAATACGATGAACTTAAAGAACATGGCGTTGAAATTTTTAACACTTACGAAGCAAATATCAGTCTGTTGCGAAGTTTAATCGAGACTCCATCTACCTTACAAATCATTGATAACACCGATGCCGGGCTCTTCGAAGTCACGGTTAAAAATCGGCGCTTCACCGGGATTCAACTTTCTAATCTCCCATTTGTGGACCAAGTCACAATTAGTCGAATTTACCGCGATAAGCAACTGATCATGCCGCATGGTGACACGCAAATCCATCTCAATGATCACCTCATTCTAACGGGGAATAAACAGGCTGTTCCTGCCATTCGACGCCAATTAGAAACGCTCAACTAAATCATGTTGACCCTCGCACATTCTCTCTAATAGGTTTATAATGAAACTATCATAATTAAAGGATGGTGCAGATATGAAACAAGGAACAACAATCCTCACATTGGATAATGGTTACCATTTATGGACTAATACGCAAGGAACAGGCGACATTCATTTACTCTGCTTACACGGTGGCCCTGGTGGTAATCACGAATACTGGGAAAACTTCGGTAAGGAATTAGCTGATCTTGGTGTACAAGTACACATGTACGACCAACTTGGTTCATTTTATTCTGATCAACCTGATTACTCACAACCAGGCAATGACCAATTATTAACATATGATTACTTCTTAGATGAAGTTGAAGAAGTCCGTCAAAAACTGGGCATCGACAACTTCTACTTAATCGGCCAATCATGGGGTGGCGCATTGGTCCAAATGTACGCTGCTAAATATGGCCAACACTTAAAAGGTGCCATCATCTCGAGTATGGTCGATGAAATTGACGAATATGTCACAAACATCAACAAAATTCGTGAAGACATCATGACCCCTGAACAATTGAAATTCATGCAAGACTGTGAAGCTAAGAATGATTACGACAACGATGAATACCAAGCACTTGTTGACAAGTTAAACGCTGGTTACGTTGATCGCAAACAACCACTTGCAATCTCACATTTAATCCCAACAATGGCAACCGACGTTTATGGCGTCTTCCAAGGTGATAATGAATTCGTTGTGACTGGGAAATTAAAGGATTGGCATTTCCGTGACCAACTCCACAAGATTACTGTCCCAACGTTAATCACATTTGGTGAACACGAAACCATGCCAATCGCAACCGCTAAGATCATGGCTGAAAAGATTCCCCATGCTCGCTTAGTGACAACGCCAAATGGTGGTCACCATCACATGATTGATAACGCACCCGTTTACTTCGATCACTTGAAGACTTTCATCAAAGACGTAGAAAATGGCAACTTTAACGATTAAATAAAAAAAGCCGCGCACAAATTTAAATTTGTGCGCGGCTTTTTTTATTTAATCAATAATATCTGAATTAGGTTCCCATTTATCCATTGTATCGAATAAGTGGTTTGTTTGTGCGAATAATTGAGAAAGGTCTGCATTGCCGTCATCTTTAAAATGTTTAAAGAATAAGTAGAAATCGACTTCCAATTGATCAACCATTCGTAATCCTTGCTCATTCAATGAAATGAATACTTTACGTTGGTCCATTTCATCACTGCGATTTTTAACAATTAAGTGTTTTCTGAATAAAACATTAATTTTACGTGAAATTGCTGGGCCTGAAAGATCAAAGGATTCCGATAATTTCGCCACTTCAATATTGGGGTTTAATTTGACCTCTCTGAGAATCAAAAATTGATCGTATGTCAAGTCGTGCGTGACAGTTAAATGATTTATCTTATTGTAAATTTGGCCAATTTGCAGATACCATTCGTTGAATCGATCAACAAGGTTACTATCCGTTTCTGGTTGCATCGAACCACTCCTTTACATAAACACTAAATGTGATTATTAAGTGTTACTAGTCAAAAATAACACAAAATGTATAAAATTAAAAGATTTATGCTTAGAATATTAATAAATATTGATAAAGTTATTTATTAGTATCTTTTAAAATTTATTATCTCTTAATGGTAATTGCAATTGATTATAAATCAATTGTTATTATTACCATTAAAAACTATAAATGTATGTAACCGTTTTGCAAAAAATATGGAATGACCCTGCACACCATTTTTATCTATGCTAGAATGAAGGTACTAAAAGCTATTGTTGGAGGGTTACGATATGAAACGAATCACACTTTATTTAGTGCGTCACGGTCAAACATTCTTTAACCGTTATAACCGGATGCAAGGTTGGTCAGACTCACCACTTACTCCGAAAGGGATTGCAGATGCCGAACGCGCTGGCAAAGAATTAGCGAAAGTTAATTTTGCTCAAGCTTATTCTAGTGACCGCAGTCGCGCAATGGACACTGCTAAAATTATTCTCCATAAGAATTTCTACCTT
Organism: Latilactobacillus sp. VITA-14; assembly: GCF_046580785.1. Lineage (NCBI taxonomy): Bacteria > Bacillati > Bacillota > Bacilli > Lactobacillales > Lactobacillaceae > Latilactobacillus > Latilactobacillus sp. VITA-14. The sequence goes on along the minus strand of NZ_JBJKTM010000019.1, from coordinate 26,008 downwards.
GATACTCCATATGCTATCACACCGCACTTCCGCGAAGAATTCTACGGCTATTTTGAAGGTGAAGATTCACCCAAAGCGTGGTACATGGCAGGTGCCAGTCATGATGCCAAAACCTTCCAAGAAATCATCACCAAATACTCACTCGATGCCTCTAAAGATTTCATGAAAGAAGCTGATCCCTTCCACGATGCTGAAGATGCCGCTGAATATTGGGCCCGCGTCGGTAAAGGTTTCAAACAACTTCGTGCTGAATGTTCTGACGGTGATAAAGTCTTGATGGTCAGTCATGGCACAACCATTCGCAGTATTGTTGGCAAGTTTGGTAACGACCAATTCGATGTTACCGTTAGTCCAATGAACGGTAGTATTACTAAAGTTATTTTAACAGACGAAGGCGTTACTGTTGAAAGTTACAATCAATTAACCCTTCAATAGTATCAAAACGATAATTGATGTATGAATATTCATTGAATATAGAGCTGGGCAATATTATTCTGATTGTTCAGCTTTTTTTGTGGGCAATAATTCATGCCGTTCAATAATAATACGCGCTTCAAATGACAGTTTCGGCAGTCTTCTTTGGCTTTTTTTGTAGGTAAAATGCTCACCACAATTGTAGCTAAGCAAGTTAAAAACTAATCCAGCGTGGTATACGCCTCTTAATGACATCAGTGTAACAAGTAGCGTCTAGAGAAACAACTTCGACCTCATCTAAAAAAGCCCCCTTTAATCTCGAAGTTCAGATTAAAGGGGGCTTTTTTAGACTGATTCCTATGTTTTAAACTGTTTCAACCATCTACTATTTAACTTCCTTCAACACAATTCCTTTGTAGAGCCATGTAGTGAGCAAGTAGTAGATTGCGTAGAGAATAATGAAAATTGAAAATGGAACCCAGAGATCATTATATGGATCAATCATAATCAATTTGAACAATTGAAGACCAAAGAGGACATGAATGACGCCGACGATACCTGGTAAGAGGAATAAGACCCCAATTTCTTTGGCAATGGATTGTTGCAATAGATTGCGACGCGTCCCGATTTTAGCCAACATTGTGTAGCGTTTAACATCACTAGCTGCCCCAGATAAAATCTTGAACATCAAGCAACTTGCTAACATCGCTAAGAATGCAATCCCGAGGAAGAAGCCCATAAATTCGAGCCCACTGAACATGCTGTTCGCTAGCTTATAGTTAGCATACTTGCTACTATCCATTGTAGCCCCTTGACCTTTAGCCAATTCAGGATTTGCAATCACTTGTTGTGCGTGAATTTTTTTGATAACGGGTAAATTAACCGCAAAGTCTTTGACCCGATATGTTTTAACTTGCGTGGTTGCGCCTGCCACTTGATTAAATTCAGCGTCAGAGACGACTTTAACGTCCTTACTAGATTGACTTGGCACTTGAATTGCGCGCAAGGATGAAGAATCGCCGTTTTGAATCTCACTGAGTTTCACCGGTTTAACCCCTTTTGCGCGGGCGACACCATTCCCATTACCAAACTGAATGGCCATGATTGGTGACTTTTCAAGTTGTGCTGTCCGATAGTAGACAGTTTTCGCATCTTCTTTAACATCGTAATTAGCAGTCGCCTTCACACCCTTTAAATCTTTTGTGAGGCGCAATGCTTCTTGGTTCGGTTGATTTAAAACAACGTCGTAAGGCGCCATTGTTTCTGCCATTTCTGGAATTTCACTTTGATAGCCAATCCCAACTGTGATTGCGCCTAGTGCCAATGCAAATAACATCGCCACCAATGCGAGCATCTTGGTGTAATCCTTAATACGGAAGCTCAATTGCGCTAACGTAAAATTATTTAAACCACGATTACGAATCTTGCTGTTACGTTTGAGCAACGTAATCAACCAGCCGAAAAGGGCATTAAACAAGAAGTACGTCCCGAGCACAATTGTCACTAATGCCACAACTAAGCCCATAATTTGGAACGTTGCGACTTTAATCATCATATAGTAACCAACAGCTAAGAAAAGTAAGCCCAAGACAATTTGCACAATACGGCTTAATTTATTTTGTGAAACGCGATTTGGTTGTTGATCATCGTGTAAGAGTTGTAAAACTGGTGTTTTCAAAAGTTGGAATTGATTAACTACCGCTGCAATAATGAACAAGATAATGAAGAAAATCAAAGTTACTAACACTGCAGGTAAGTAAAATGGTGAAAAATGCTTAATCTGAATATCCATTTGAGACAATAACAGATTGCTAACAATTTGGGTTAATCCGACCCCGAGCACCGTTCCAATGAGAGTAGCAGCTGTCCCAATCACTAATGTTTCAGCAGCAATTAGTTGGGCAATTTTGCGGCCTTTTGCGCCGAGCATCATAAACATCCCGTAATCTCGACGCCGCATGCTCATTAAGAAATTATTCGCATAAATAATGTAGACTAATGCGATAATCCCTAATAAAACAGACCCGATTTGGAAAATAATGCCCGCCATGCTAATTGGCGAGTTACTCGTAACGAAACTTTTGTTAGTTGCCAGTGCTTCGAACATGTAAAAAATGGCACTTGCCATAATTAGACCGGAAAAAAGCACTAAATAGTCTTTCAAACGGCCTTTAATGCCGGTTAATGATAACTTCAATAACATATTTAGACTTCCTCCTAATGGTTAAATGTGCCTAATGTATCTAAAATTTCTTGATAAAAGGCTTCCCGACTCTTATCGCCGTGAACGAGTTCTTGGCCGATTTGACCATCTTTAATAAACAAGATTCGTTGACAATAACTAGCTGAAAATGGATCATGCGTTACCAATAAGATTGAAACGCGTTGTTCTTCGTTCAGTTGAGCCATTGTATCCAATAATTCCTTGGCACTCTTTGAATCAAGCGCACCCGTTGGTTCGTCTCCGAATAAAATAGCTGGATTATGGACTAAAGCCCGCGCAGCGGCGACCCGTTGTTTTTGACCACCTGATAATTCGGTTGGATATTTGTTTAATAAACTATCGATTGATAACGTCTTGGCAATTGATGTGACTAAATCGCGGACTTTTTTACCACCAACATTTTGTAACGTCAATGGTAATGCCATATTTTCATAGGCCGTTAAGTTTTCTAATAAGTTGAAGTCTTGGAACATGAACCCAATTTCCTTGGCACGAAAATCAGCTAATTCATTCCCTTTCAACCCATTAATTGCTTGCCCGTTAATTTCAACTTGGCCAGCAGTCGGTTTGTCAAGGGTTGATAAAATGTTCAATAAGGTGGTTTTCCCTGAACCAGAAGCCCCCATGATCCCGACAAATTCGCCCTGTTTCACATCAAAAGTAACGCCTTTTAAGGCTGTGTATTGCTTTTCGTTTGGTTTACCGTATGTTTTTTTAACGTCTTTGACGCTAACGACTGTTGGTGTGTCCATTAATAATGCCTCCAAATTTTATGATAATTCTATCTTACAAGATATTAAAACGGCATGCGCGCTTTTTAGATGACATTTTAACGGGCTAAAATAACAATTCTGTAAGATTATTCCCCCGTTCTTTAAAAATCAATGTGAAACAGTCAAAAAAGTTTTGTCTTCCCTTTCTGATTTGACTATAATAAAAACATTGTGAATTTTCAAAAAAAGGGGGTTCTTTACGATGGATGAAATAGAACCAAAAAAGAAATATATTACCTGGCAAGTCCTTGCTTTAATGGATTTTGTGACCGTCATTGGATTTGACGATATTATTTATAACTTTCAAAACCAAGGGATGGCAGTTGTCTTCTCATGGATTGTCTTACTATTCGCCTATGTCCTCCCTTATGAATTAATGGTTGGTCACTTAGGCTCTGCTTTCAGTAAAGACGGTGGCGGTCTTTCCAGTTGGATGCGCCATACAAGCGGTGATGTTTGGGGTTACTTAACCGCTTGGTGTTACTGGGTAGCGAGTTTGCCATACTTGGTCGATGTTGCTAATTCAATGGTCGTTTCCTTCTTTTGGATTATTACTGGGAACGGAAATCTTGAAGACAAGCTCTCACGGGCTTCCTTTGCGCTTTTAACAGCCGCAATTACCATCCTCTTCATCTTCTTCCAACACAAGTTTACATCGTCTCTACAGGTACTCAGTATCGTTGGTGGGGGCGCGATGTTTGTCATGACCATCCTCTTTGTCCTAATGACCTTTGTTGGTTTATTGAACGGTGGTCACATTGCCACCCATCCATTAAACGCACACACCTTCATTCCAAAATTTGATTTACATTACTTCTCAACCATCGGCCTCTTAATTTTCGCCATGAACGGTGCCGAACTTGTTGCACCATACGTTGGCCAAATGAAAGATGGTAAAAAAGATTTTCCAAAAGCCATGATGGCCCTCGCTCTAATGACCGCCTTCCTAACCATCTTCGGCTCATTAGCAATCGGCGTCTTCTTCGATGCCAACCACTTACCAGCTGACTTGAAGATGAACGGTTCATACTACGCCTTCTTAGCCCTTGGGCAACAATTCCACATGGGTAAAGTCTTACTCTACATCTTCGCTGTTACCCAAGCGATTTACATGGGCGCTCAATTAGCGATGCTACTCGATGGCGGCACACGGATTTTCTTATCCGACACTGCCAAACAATTCTTACCAAAAGCACTGACTAAGACCAATAAACAAGGCCTTCCAATCAACGGTTACTGGTTGACCACTGGGATTTGTACCTTTGTTTTAGCATCTAGTGCCTTTCTGCCCAAGATTAACGACATCTTCAATTGGTTGTTAAATATTAACGGTATCGTCTCACCATTTGTAACTTGTTTCATCTTTGTCGCCTTCTTACGGGTCCGTTTCAATAGTGAAAAATTCCCATCAGAATACACATACATTAAAAATAAACCATGGGCCATCATCGTTGGCTTCTGGTGTTTAGCCATTACAGCATTAGGAACGATCTTCAGTATCTTCCCACAAGATGCCACACCTGGCACAGCCAAATATACACACGAATTAATCTTAAACATCGTCGTCTCAGTCGCCTTAATGGGCCTCGGCGTGATTTTACCACTGGTTGCAAAATTCCAAAGAAAACGAGCAGCCTAACTAAAAAAGATTCGCCCATATGGAGCGAATCTTTTTTTATTGCCTTGGAAATGTTATTAGATTTGGCAAATTCTATAATTAATCCGAACAGAAATTAAAAAGCCCAAAGCAATCACTTACAATGGTAGTAACTAATTCCAACCAATATAGGGAGTGATTACTTTGGGTACATCTACTTTATCACGTTTTCAACGTGGCGCACTAGCACAACTGGTCAATGAGGGGAATAAATCTTACCAAGTAATGGCTGACGCCTTAGGCGTCGCCAAAGCTACGATTAGCTATGAGTTGGATTGAGTTAAACCTTATGATCCAGAATTAGCTCAGCAAAATGCAGATCGCAAAAGGCGGAATTGCGGTCGTCGTTCGATGCTGACGGCAGCATTAGCGACTTTAATTACTAATCACTTACGATTAACCTGGTCACCAGAAACCATTGCGGCCGCTTATAACTTGAGCACTGCGTCAATTTATAATTGGCTTAATCGTGGCTGGCTCCCCTTCAAATTGACTGATCTACCCAATCGGAATGTCCGCCAGCACCGAGTGAGCGAAAATCGTGGGAAATTTACAAGCGGGACTTCCATCGAACAACGGCCAACAACTGTTAATCAACGGTTAGCTTTTGGTCATTGGGAAGTAGATACGGTGCTTTCTAGCCGAAGTGAGTCACGATCATGTCTGGTTACATTCGTAGAACGTAAGACCCGACTTCTATGGGCCATCAAAGCCCCTAATAGAACGGCTAAGGCTCCAAACACCGCCTTTGGCAAGTTTATGGGGGCCTTCGGCCCCCAAGTAAAATCTATTACTGTTGATCATGGTAAAGAGTTTGCCAATTATCAGGCCTTAGAACAGGATTATCAGATCAAAGTTTATTTTTGCCATCCATATTCACCATGGGAGCGAGGTTCCAATGAATATTTTAATAGACGGTTACGCTGGTTCTTCCCGAAAAAGACCAATTTTAGCCAAGTAACGACTGATGAGATCCTAGCAGCACTTGAACTAATTAATCAACGACCATTAAAAATACATCATCAACAGACTGCCATTGAAAGATTCCGGGCTTGTTCGGATTAAACTTGTAATTTGCCACTTTAAATTAATGAAAAGCATTCCTAATATTTGCTAGTGTCAAATCTTGCGTTTGTTCAAAACAGATTTGGGCTTTCGTTAATACTTTTTTTGAACCAATCCCAACTGAAATAGCGCCTGCAGCATTGATTGCTTCAATGCCTGATTGTGCGTCTTCAACCGCAATACACTCTGTTGGTTGTAATCCTAATAATGCAGCACAGCGTTCAAATATTTCTGGCGCCGGCTTACCATTCTTTAACGTTGCTGGGTCCACTCGTGCTTCAAAATAATCACTCAATCCCAAACGTTCGAGAACTATTGGCGCATTCTTAGATGCTGAAGCTAGTCCAATCGCATAACCCGCTTGCTTCAATTCAACTAAAAACGCTTCTATCCCAGGCGCGATTGAATCCGGCGTCAATTGTTGCAACAATTTTAAATAATTATCATTTTTAGCAGTCGCCATTGCTACTTTATCGGCTTCTGAATAATCTACATGCTTACCAGTTGAATCAAGAATAACTGCTAGTGACGCTTCACGGCTAATGCCTTTAAGTTGTTCAGCAAAAGCAGCCTGCCACGGAATGTTTAATTGATCTGCCAACTGATGCCAGGCCATTTCATGATAGATTGACGTATCTGTAATCACGCCATCTAAGTCAAATAAAAATCCTTTTATCGATTGAAATTTTTGCATTCGTTTTTCCTTTAACTACTTATTTTCTAACACTTGGCGTTCACCATTAACCATAATGCTTAAAGGGTCACCCTCAATTAATTGGACATACGCACCACCCAAGTCAACAGTTATTTCAATAATACGATCTCTGAAAACTTGTCTGAAAGAATAGCTTTCCCATTTCTTAGGCAAGAAAGGTTTATAACTTAATTCACCTGCATCACTCACCCGCATGCCTGCAAACCCATGGACAATTGCTAACCAGCCACCTGTCATTGCCGTAATATGCAGACCATCGTCAGTGTCATTGTTATAGTTATCCAAATCTAACCGAGCCGTCCGTTCATAAAGTTCAACGGCTTTGTCTTCATAGTGTAAGTCGGCAGCAATAATTGAATAAACGGATGGTGATAAGCTCGATTCGTGAACGGTTAACGGTTCATAAAAATCAAAGTTGCGCTTCTTTTCACCTTCTGAAAAATCATCGATAAAGTTCCATAAACCTTGAATAACGTCACCTTGTTTGATGTAAGGTGACCGTAGAATTCTATCCCACGACCAATTCTGATTAATTGGTCGTTGATCCGCTGGAATCTCGCTCGTTGGTGCCAATGCTTTATCCAAAAAGCCATCATGTTGTTCGAAGATCCCGAGTTCCGTGTCATATGGTAAGTACATCTTGTCAACAATTGATTGCCAGTGTTGCCGTTCTTGAGCTGTAACTGCTAATTTGTTTGCTTGTTCCGGCGCTACTTGATCGATAATCTTTAATGTGTATTCTAAAGTCCATCGCGCTAAGTAATTTGTGTACCAATTGTTATCAACATTATTTTCGTATTCGTCAGGCCCTGTAACGCCGTGAATCATATATTGCCCTTTACGTTGACTATAGTGCACCCGATCAGCCCAGAAACGTGAAATTTCTGTTAAAACCTCACTACCTTCATTTAATACGTAAGATTGATCACCGGTATATTTTGTGTAGTTATAAATAGCAAACGCAACATCACTATTACGGTGAATTTCTTCAAACGTAATTTCCCATTCATTATGACATTCAATGCCGTTGAAGGTCACCATCGGATATAACGCACCTTTTAGCCCTTGTTCTTGAGCGTTAATAAACGCCCCATCTAATTGATCGTACCGATAACGAAGTAAGTTCTTAGTAATCGCCGGTTTAGTAATCCCCAGATAAACTGGAATACAAAAAGCTTCAGTATCCCAATAAGTCGCCCCACCATATTTCTCACCAGTAAATCCTTTGGGACCAAAATTCAACCGAGCATCATCTCCATAGTATGTTGTGAAAAGTCCAAATAGGTTAAAACGCATCCCTTGTTGAGCAGCAACATCACCTTGAATCTTAACATCTGACTGTGCCCAGCGTTCTGCCCATATTGCTTGATGGTCATCTAACAGTTGGGCATAACTAGAATTAGAAATCGCTTCCATTAATTGTCCCATAGCAGTTATCAATGCTTCTCGCGTCTCATAATCACGAGAAGTCACAACAATCACACGCTTTTCGATAGTTCCTACTTGTCCCGGTTCTAACTGCGTTTCAAATGTATGTTGAACTTCTGTATCCGTCACAGACTGGGCAACTTCAGTTAAAGTTGTCTGATGGCTAACTTGTATCCCAGTTGTGAATTGCGGTGTCCCAAATTGATTGGGTTTGGTTTGCGCAATTAAATACTGGGGATTAATTTCTAGCACTTGCCAAAAATGTTCATCGTAATTGGCATCTTCATTTTGAACATTACTATCAATAGCGGAAATAACCCTTACTTCAACAGCTTGGTCTCCGAGGTTTTCAAAACTAACCCGTTGCACCGATAATTCTTTTTGCGCTACGCTGAGAAAGCGTTCAAACTTAAATTTAATTTGTGTTTGGCCCTTCTTAACGACAAAGGATCGGGTTAAAACAGCACTTTTTAGATTAAGATCAAGCTCGAACTGATCAAAATCATCTTGCGCTAAGTCTAACTTTTCACCGTTAATCAAGAAGTTCATTCTAATAAAATTGATAGCGTTGATAACCTTCCCAAAATATTTCGGATACCCATTCTTCCACCAACCAACTCGGGTTTTATCAGGGTACCAGACGCCACCTAAGTAGGTACCTAATAAGCTATCACCTGAATAGTCTTCTTCGAAAAAGCCACGCATCCCCATATAGCCATTGCCCAAGCTAGTCATTGACTCCTGCAGTCGTTTATCGGCAGGTTCAAAAGTGTGTGTAATAACGTGCCATGGTTGAACGTCAAATATTCTCTTCATCTAAATTACATCCCATCTGTAAAATTTACTAAATAATGGTTACGCCAGTTTCAAAATCAAAGTAATGTGCCTTCGACATTTCAAGCGCAAATTCAATTTGGCTACCCGGTTCGTGATGATCTCTAGCATTTACCTTCGCCACAAACTCCGTCTCACTAACCGTCGAATACAACATCGATTCAGCGCCTAACAGTTCGGCAACCTTCACATCCGCGGTAATTTTTGCATCATCAAAAGTTTGTAGGGCAATTTCTTCAGCATGAATGTCTTCTGGTCGAATCCCAAAAGTGACTTTCTTACCAACGTACCCTTTTTCTTTTAGTAGTTGGTATTGCCCGTCTGGAATGGTTACTCGAATTTGTGTGCCGCTCACAACTTGATTACCTTCAATCTTAGCTTCAAAGAAGTTCATTGCTGGTGAACCAATGAAACCGGCCACGAATTTATTCGCTGGTTGATTATACAATTCGATAGGTGAGCCAATCTGTTGAATCATACCGTCATTCATAATAACGATTCGGTCCGCCATGGTCATTGCTTCAATTTGATCATGCGTGACATAGATAAAATTACGACCTAGCTTTTGGTGTAGCTGTGCAATTTCGGCCCGCATTTGAACCCGTAACTTCGCATCCAAGTTCGATAATGGTTCATCTAGTAAAAAGAGCTTCGCATCCCGTACAATTGCGCGACCTAGGGCAACCCGTTGCCGTTGTCCCCCAGATAACGCACTCGGTTTACGACTCAAGTAATCACTTAAGCCTAGAATTTTAGCAGCATCAACCACTCGCTTTTTAGTATCCTCTTTATCGTTCTTACGAATATTCAAGCCAAAAGCCATGTTATCGAAAACTGTCATATGTGGATATAACGCATAATTTTGAAAAACCATCGCAATATTCCGATCACGTGGCGCTGCATCGTTCATCACTTTACCATCAATTTCAAAAGTCCCGCTGGTAATATCTTCCAATCCCGCAATCATTCTTAAAGTTGTTGACTTCCCACAACCGGAGGGGCCAACAAAGGCGATAAATTCACCATCTCTAATCGCTAAATTAAAGTCGGTTACCGAATTTGTTTCATTACCCGGATAACGTTTATTGATGTGTTCTAATTTTATTTCAACCATATTTGCTGACTCCCTTATTTAGATAATTCATTCTTAAGGCACTCATCCAATGTGAGCACTACATGAATACCGATTGTAACGGCATTCAATTCTCTTAACACTTTTTATTATTCGCTAAATAAGTTATTTTAGCAATCGCTTTCACCATGTTACCGATAACAGAATCACTTCACTAAAAAACCAGTCTGCTCCCTGTAAGCAGACTGGTTTTTAATCATTCTTTTATTTCAAACAAGTAAGCATCATAAGCCGCTAACCGAAAGTGTTGCTTCACCGGTTGCACCTGTCCATTAGTTAGACAGCATTGCCAATTTTGTTTGCAGATACGTTGTGGCAACGTCACTGTCTTATCCTGGTCGCTGAGATTAACAATGATCAGCACCGTTTTTTGCACACCTTTTCTGAGATAAGCAAACACAGTTGGATCATTCTTTAATAGTAATTCGAACTCGCCAGAAATGAACACACTGGATTGCTGTCTGATCCGAATCAGTCGCTGATAGAAACACCAACTAGAATCTGGAGCTTGCATTTCATCTTCAGCATTGATTGTTTCAGCATTCCGATTAATTGCTAACCATGGCTGGCCGGTCGTAAAGCCTGCATGATCTCCAGCAGTCCACTGCATTGGCGTTCTAGAGTGATCACGACTCCACAACGTGACCGTCTTGAGTGCTTGTTTTGGCGCTATTTGTTGTGCCAATAATAGCTCGTATTGTCGATGCAATTCTTTAGCATCAACCTGATTAATCGCGGTGAAGTTGAAGTTCGTCATTCCAAGTTCCTGTCCTTGATAAATAAACGGTGTCCCTTTTAACCCCATATACATCAGCGCAATCGCTTTAGCTGACTTGGTTGTCTCATTTCCTAACGTACTATTAATCCGTGGGTTATCGTGATTCTCAACGTATAACGCATTCCAACCTTCATGCTTCAAATCTGTCTGCCATCGTGCCAATACCTTCTTCAACCCTAACGGATCAATACGCGGTCGTAACTGATTATCTTGACGAACATTATGCTCTAACTCAAAAATCATATTGATATAGCCGGCTTGTTTTGGTTCAGTCCAACTAATGGCTTTTTTACTTGTCACACCACTAGCTTCTCCCACCGACATAATTTGGTATTCATTAAATAAATCACGCAGTTCAGCCATATAGTGCTCAATGCCCTCCACATTCATAAAAGGCGCCCATGGATTATCACGAATTTTAAAATCCCACGGCTCTTTTTGAATATGACTAATAGCGTCTAAGCGAAAACCATCGATGCCTAAGTCTAACCACCAACGAATCATCGTGTAGATGGCTTGTCTTAACTGAGGATTACGCCAATTCAAATCAGGTTGTTCCTTTGCAAACACATGAAAATAAGCCTGTTTCGTTCGTCGATCATATGTCCAAGTTGAGCCCCCAAAAAAACTTTGCCAATCATTGGGCAACTTATCTGGGGTTGCATCCGCCCACAGATAGAAGTCACGATACGGGTTATTCTTCGATTTTTGGCTTTCGATAAACCACGGATGTTGATTGCTCGTGTGATTAACAACTAAATCCAGAATCACTTTAATCCCAATAGCATGCGCTTTTTCCAATAATTGTTTGAAATCAGCCATCGTGCCATATTCCGGTTGAATCTTCTGATAATCAGAAATATCATAGCCATTATCAACGTTGGGAGATTGATAAATCGGATTTATCCAAATAAAATTAATCCCTAATGATTTAAGATACGGTAACTTAGCAATAATTCCTTGAATATCACCAATTCCATCCCCATTTGAATCATTAAAACTCCTTGGATAAATCTGATAGCCAACTGCTGACTGCCACCACTTATCTGTCATTCTAGTTCGCCACCTTCACCGCAAATGATTGCCAGGGACTTAAATGATAATTGGCTAACGAAGTAATTGACTCGTGGCCATTTTGGATAAGCACTTGTTCAATTTTAACGTCCGGTAAATCAATTATTTGTGCTTGATTCGAAAAATTATTGACAACTAACCACGTTTCACCTTGATAACACCGTTTGTAAGCAAAAATCGTTTCGGCCGTCGTTAAGAGTTCAAAACTCCCCCAAATCACAATTGGATTATTTTTCCGTAACTCAATCAGCTTTTGGTACGTATAAAAAAGTGAGTCTGGATCAGCCAATGCGGCCTCGACATTGATTGTTTCATAGTTAGGATTAACCGCTAACCATGGCTTACCAGTTGTAAAACCTGCATTAGTCGTCTGGTTCCATTGCATTGGTGTCCGTGCGTTATCGCGCCCCTTAACATTAATTGATTCAATAATAGTTGCCTTAGGATAGCCCGCTTTAATTCGTTCATCATACATCCGCAGACTTTCAATATCTGTCACTTCACTAATATCATGGACAATCCGATTCGTCATCCCAATTTCTTCACCTTGATAAATGTACGGTGTCCCTTTCAATAAATGTAATAAAATAGCTAACATTTTACCGCTGGCAACCCGATATTGACCATCATCTCCCCAACGCGAAATAATTCGTGGTAAATCATGATTATTCCAAAATAACGAGTTCCATCCTTGATCATCTAATTCGGTTTGCCATTTAGCAAAAACGCGCTTCAATGCACCAATCTTTAAGGGTTGTAAATCCCATTTAGCCTTACCAGGTTGTTCATCTAGTCCAACGTGTTCAAATTGGAACACCATTGATAATTCATGGCGCTCGGGATTTGAATATAATTTGGCAATTTCAGGCGTTGCGCCCCATGTTTCGCCAACAGTTATTAAGTCATGATGACCGAAAGTTTGTTGATTCATTTCTTGTAGGTATTGGTGCAATTTCGGCCCATTACCTATAATCTCTTGTTCTGGCTGTTTACCAATTAAGTCGATGACATCTAGTCGGAATCCACCAATCCCCTTATCAATCCAGAAATTCATCATGTTATAGACAGCTTGCCGCATTTCTTTATTTTGCCAATTTAAATCAGGTTGTTTTTGACTAAATAGATGTAAGTAATATTGCTGACTCGTTTGGTCATACTGCCACGCTGAACCGGAAAAAGTTGACTGTAGCCCATTTGGTACGCCACCATCTTTAGCAGGATCTGCCCAAACATAATAGTCGCGATACGGATTATCCTTTGACCGACGCGCTTCAACAAACCACGCATGTTCATCAGATGTATGGTTAACCACTAAATCCATAATAATCCGAATTCCTCGTTGCTTAGCCTCTGCGATTAATTGATCTAAGTCAGCCATCGTCCCAAATTCAGCCATCACAGCCTGATAATCAGAAATATCATAACCGTTATCTTCATTGGGTGATTGGTAAACTGGTGATAACCAGATTGCACCAATCCCTAGTTTTTGTAAATAATCTAGTTTTCCAATAATCCCTTGGATATCACCAATCCCATCCCCATTTGAATCTTTAAAACTACGTGGATAGACTTGATAGACGACCACTGATTGCCACCAATATTGCTTCATCTTAATTCTCCTCTTTAATATAAAATAAATCCTTTAGGGGCGATTTGACTCATCCCAGCATCGTTTGTCACCAATTGACTGAACTTTGGTTGTTCAATTTGCATAATTTCAACTACTGTCGTTGCCAAGTTAAAGATACCGGTAATTTGGTGGTCTTTAAATTGGCGCGTAATCTTCAGGATATCAGGTGTTTGCGGATCAAGTGACCACGTCATTGTCCCTTCTGATAAGACCTCCTGTTGTGCTTTACGCAATGCAATTAATGACTTAACAAATTGATACATCTCTAGGTCTTGGTCAGCCGTATCCCAAACCATACATTTCCGACAACCTGGATCATCAGTCCCTGTCATGCCATATTCATCACCATAATATAAACACGGTACACCAGGTTGGATATACGTGAAGGCCATTACCTGACGCATTAAATCACGATCTCCCCTGGCTGCCGTTAATAATCGGGCTGTATCATGTGAATCGAGAACATTAAATTGAACTTGGTTCGTTTGATCTCGGTACAACATTAACTGGTTATTTAATTCCGAAATCATCTTATCAGCAGAAATTTCTTTTTTTACAAAGTAGTCCAAAATCGCATCTGTATACGCATAATTCATAACCGCACTAAATTCGTCCCCATTAAGCCAACTTTGCGAAGAGTGCCAAATTTCACCCAGAATATAGAAGTCTGGTTTAGCTGCATCGCAGACTTGTCGGAATTTTTTCCAGAAATGATGATCAACTTCATTCGCAACGTCCAAACGCCATGCATCAATATCAAATTCTTCAATCCAGTAGCGCGCTACTTTCAATAAATAGTCTTGTACTTCTGGATTTGCCGTATTTAACTTCGGCATATGCGGCGTTGTGGCAAACACCTCGTACGTAATATCCGTCGCATCTTCAAAATTCTTGCCTTCTTGGTAACTAACGGGAAATTCATGAATGTGGAACCAATCAGCATATTGCGAATCCGCACCTTTTTGAAGAACGTCTTGCCATTGTGGTGACTGATCACCCATGTGATTAAAGACAGCATCTAACATAATCTTAATCCCACGACGGTGACATTCATCGACGAGTTTCCGAAATAAAGCTTTATCCCCAAAATGTGGATCAATCTCTAAATAATCAATTGTGTCGTATTTATGATTTGAATGAGCCGCAAAGATCGGGCAGAAATATAAGCCATTAATGCCGAGATCAACTAAATGATCTAAATGGTCAATGACCCCTTGAAGATCCCCACCATAAAAGTCCTGCGCTTGCGGTGATTGTGTCGACCAAGATAATGTGCCTTCTGGATCGTTCGTAACGTCACCATTCCCAAATCTCTCTGGAAAAATCTGATACCAAACCGTTTTTTTGACCCATTCAGGTGCTTTAAATCGGTCGATTTCGTGAAAGTACGGCATTTTAAAATAACTTTGATTCGTTCGTTCTAGTGGCGAAAGCCCCTGATCACCATAAAAAATGCTGGTGCCATCTTGACCAATTATTTGAAACCCATAAGCTAAGCGATTGTGGATCGCCGTTACTTCCGCCGTCCAAAAATCATATAAATCCGTTGATAAAGTCCGCGCCATCATGATCGGCTTTTGATCCCATTTTTCAGTCGCCATTAAGTACGGATCGCCACAAACCAGTTTGACTTGCTGCACATCTGCTCGCGCTGTTCTTAAACGAAGGCGCATGGTATTTGGCTGATATAAAAAAGCAAATTCGCTATCTGGGCGGTGATAAATTGCTGCTGTATTCATTTTAACTAACCATCCTTACTATATTTTTTCATGAAAAAAGCCGTACAGCAAACCAATTCAAGTTATACCGAGTTGATTGTTTGTACAGCTTTTTATTTAGAAACTGTTCTGAGTTACTTAACAGAACCTGATGTAATCCCTTCGACATAGTACTTTTGCATATAGATGAATAATAAGGTAATCGGAATCGCGATTAAAACACACCCGGCTGTAAATGACATAAACAACGAGTTGGCAGTTGTTTTATTCATCATTGAGTACAAACCAATCGCGACTGTATAGTGTTTAACATCGTCACCCATGATAACCTTGGCAAAAATAAAGTCCATCCAAGGACCCATGAAGGCCATTAAAGCAGTGTAAACAATGATTGGCTTAGAAAGTGGAATTGTAATTTTTGTGAAAATCTGCCACTTATTCGCGCCATCGATCATTGCCGATTCATCAAGTGCCATTGGAATAGTATCGAAGAAACCTTTGGCAACATAGAATCCCAAAGCTGCTCCTGCTGAGTAGATTAGAATTAAAGCAAATAAACTTTGCGTTAAATCAAGCGCCTTTAAAATGTAATAAACAGCAATCATACTCATAAAACCAGGGAACATATTTAACACCAACGCCACTTTTAGAAATGGTCTTCTTAGTTTGAAGCGTAGTCTTGATAATGAATACGCCATTGCGATCGTGATAAAAGTTGACAGAATACAGCTACAAATTGCGACAAATAGCGTATTTAAGAACCAACGAACAAACGGATAGCTCCCCGAAACATCAGCAATCAACTTTGTATAATTGGACAATGTAAAACTTTTAGGAATGATATATGGAACGAAGGCGCCCCCTTCTTGTCTAAAACTCGTCAAAACAATCCAGACAATTGGGAATAACCAGATAACAGCCATAATCACAAGAACGGCATAGATCAGGTAGCGCGTATTTCTCTGTTCTGAACGGTAATTTTTACTTTTCATACGACCTGCCATTTTCTACGCCTCCTTGTAAGAATTAGTTCGGGTATAAGCCCATAAACTAAAGACTGCTGACAAGATAAAGATTAAGATCCCGATAACGGATGCTAAATTATAATCCATTGTATTGACCGTTAAGTTATACAACCAAGTTACCAGTAAGTCGGTCGACCCAGCACCGTAATAGTTGGAGTTTGAAGGTCCACCACCAGTTAATAGGTAGATGACGTTGAAGTTATTGATATTGCCAATAAATTGTTGAATCAACGACGGCATCATCACAAATAAAATTTGTGGGAAAGTAATTGATTTGAATATTTGTAGTTTATTCGCCCCATCAATTTGCGCCGCTTCAATTTGTTCTTGATCTAGATTCTGAATAATCCCAGTTGAAATTAACATTGTGGTTGGAATCCCAATCCACATATTAACCATAATAATGGAAATCTTAGCTAAGGTTGGATCAGTCAAGAACGGAATTGACTGCGTAATCAACCCCATATTTTTCAAAATTGCATTAATTGGACCAGCATCGTTTAACAAATTATGCATCGTCAATAATGAAACGAATTGGGGAACGGCGATTGTCACAACAAAAATCGTTCGCCACATTTTCTTAAAACGAATGCCTTTAGCATTAATCAATAGCGCCAAGATAATCCCAAAGAAGAAACAAGTAATGGTTGCAAAAATGGCCCAGATTAACGTCCAACTTAATACAGGAAAGAATGTAGACGCCATATCACCGGTAATCACATTGGAGAAATTCTTCAAACCGACCCATGTGAATAAATTCTTGGGTGGCAAGTGCGTATGATCATAGTTTGTAAAAGCAATCGAAACCATATATAACAACGGTAAGACCGTAAAGAACAAAACACCAAGTAGCGGAATCGTCATTAACGTCATATGGAATCGTTCATTGACCAAACTATTTAAATCGTTTTTCAACGTCGGAATTGGATCCCCAGCTGCTTTGAGTTCATAAAGATGCCGCGCACTCTTTAGATTAATCACATATAAAATGATCATGACGATACAGACAAGGATGGCAGAAATCCCAAACAATAACAGCAACATTGAATTATCGCCCTTTTGTAAGACTTCAATCCCTAGATTATTATCGTAGGTTAATCCTTGTTTTTTAGTCCCTAACGTCTGCAGCATCGCTAATGCATGAACCCCATTTTTAATGAACCAAGCGAAAAACCCAACTTCAGCCATTAAAAAAATTAAGCCCTTAGTAATCTGCCGGTTAGCTAAGTTAGCAGCGCCCATAACAATAAACGACAATTTTGTAGCGATATCGCCCTTTTTAAATAATGTTCTGAATGTTATATGTTGTTCCTTGTATGCCTTTTTAAACATATAATCGCACCTTTTCTTTCATTTCAACCCAAAATCAGTAAAATTTACTTCGTTTTCTTAGCGTTATCCGAAACGAATTTATCTAATTTTGCTTGATATTGTGTTGCATTGATCTTGCCTTTATAAACATCATTGATTAATGAATCCATTGGTGGCCAGAATGTTGTCATTTCAGGTAACTTAGGCATAACAACTGAGTGATCATTATCTGACATCGCCATTACGGATTTAGCAACTGCATCCGTTTTAACGTTTGTTGCTTCTTGTGCACGTTTATTCGATGGCACAACACCATTCTTTTTAAATTCAATCTCTTGTGTTTTTTCGTTACTCAAATAATTTGCTAACGCCATTGAAGCGAGTGGTGATTTGGTTTGTTGGTTAACACCGTAGACCTTAACGCCTAAGAAAGCCTTCATTTGTTTTTCACCACTACCAAAGTTAACTGTTGGATAAGCCGCAACTGCCATTTTGTCCCCTAAAGCCTTTTTAACATCATTTTTAGACCAAGGACCTGATAAGAAAGCATCGATTTTGCCTGATTGGAGGTTTGCTAAAGCCGCTGCATTGGTTTGGACAACTCCTGGATTTGATTTTTGTTTAGCAATCCATGAAAGCACCTCAACCCCATTTTGATTATTGAAGTTAGTGCCCTTTAAATCTTCGCCATTTTCACCATACAAGACGTCGCCGTTACTCATAAAGAGCGGTGCGAAAATATAATTTGCACCATTTTCAGCAAAGTTTGCGCCTAATTTACCTTTTTGAGTTAAGCTATCCCATGATTTAACATCATTTTCTGATAACTTGCTCTTATTGTAATAAAGCACTTGTGATTCAATTCCATATGGATAGCCATAAACTTTATTTTTCCAAGTTACCCCTTGAATTGCTGAATCAACGTTATTCTTTTTAATTGTTGCAACTTGTTTCTTACCAATGGGATATAAAAGCCCCGCTTCTGCCATTTGGCCAATTTGATCGTGTGGCATCATGAAAACATCGGCTGCCTTTTCAGGATCTTTAGAAACATCTTTTAAAGCGTCCGCAGAAGAGCCTGTCTTAATTTTGACTTTAACATCTGGATTAGCTTTTTCGAATTTTGAAACTTGTCCTTTAATGGCTGCAATATGTTCTGTATCCACCCATAATTTAATATCACCTTTTACTTGTGAACTATTTGTATCTGAGCTGGCTGATTGATCATCACTCTTATTTCCACAACCTGCTAATGCGATTGCTGACACACCCAAGACTAGACCACCTAGCCAAAATCGTTTCCAACTATTTTTCATCATGTACTCCTCCTAGAATTTTAATCGTTTAATTTCTAGCACAACTTTAATATTACCCATTTATCAGGTGGTTGCAATCGTTTTCAATTTGTTACCGATAACAGCTTTTTCAGTTAGACCAAAATTGCTGTTTCACCCTATAATCGGTTTTTATAAGCGTAATGTGCCACCCATTTCGATTTTAGGTTCAAAAATTAATGAACTTGTATTACCCCGATTGGCAATCTTATCCAACACAGACTCCCCACAAGCGTTACCCATTTCAATAATTGATTGTTTAACCGTTGTGATTTTAGGAGATGCCACTTGATTCAAGAAAACCCCGTCAAACCCAGTTACTCCATAATCATGCGGAATGTTCCCGCCACACTTAGCAATCCCCCGTTCAACCCCAATTGCTAAGCGATCTGTGGAGCAAATAAAAACCGAATTCCGCTCAAATTCGGTCCAGTGTGCTTCAATAAACTCTTCCGTCAAATGGCTATGATTCTTAAACCGATACATTTTAGGAATCAGTTTACTTTCTTGAATTTGTTTTAAATAACCTGCTTCACGTGATTGTTCGAAAGATTCAGTGCTATCCATTCCAAAATAGATTAAATGTTCATAACCCTTTTCAAGCGCCAAATTAGCAATTTGATAAGTCCCCAATTTATTATTAGTGTCTACATAATCAAATCCATAGCGATTCTCACCAAAGACAACAACCGGTTTTTTTAACGCCTGAATCCATTCGACGTCTTTTTCACGCAATCCCGTAATAATGTAGCCATCACAATTCCCGATATCAAAGTTACGCCGAGTTACTAACTGCAGCGAATACTGATGTAGGTCAAGTGCCTTAGCAATTCCGACCATTAGATTCATGTAATATGGTTCGGTAACGTCGATGTCTTCCAAGATACACAATTTGATGATTCGGGTACTGTTGCTGACTAGGGCTTTGGCAATTAAATTGGGACGGTAATCCAATTCCTTCATTGCGGCATACACCAATTCCTTCAAATCATCTGTTACTTGTTCCGGATGATTAATCACCCGCGAAACTGTCATCTTAGAAACGTTTGCCCGCTTAGCGACGTCCATTAATGTTGCCATTTCTCCACCCCTTAAGTTCAACTTTTTATATTCTTTCACAATTATACCAATTTATGCATAAAATGATTACGATTTACCTTATTGGTATTAAAAAAGCCCATCATCTAAAGATGATGGGCTTTCCCTTTTTTATTCTATAATTGTTTGATTTATCTGCCGTAAGTGCTCCAAGTCCGTTGCTTTGATGCCAGTATGCTTAGTAATATCTTTTTTTAGCGCTTTGTACTTGCGGAGGCCTTCTTCAGTTGCTTCTAACCAAACATTCCGTTGGTCATTTTCCATATCACGAATTTTGCGAATAAACTTTTTACTTTGTAGCGTATTGATTTTACGGGAAGCCGCTGGTGCGGAGGTCCCAAATACGACTGCAATTTGGCCTGGGGTGTTCCGTCCTAGTTCCACAATCTGTTCCAACACGAGAAATTGATCATAACTTAAGCCATGTTTTTCGCTCATTTTATTCAATTGAGTCGTGATGTTCTGACACTCCAGATACCACTCACTAATTGTTAATATTCTTTTATTATCTGGCATCTGCAACCCTCCACCGTTCATTCAATATAGTTTTAACTTATGTACAATAAATGACCACCGGCTAGTCAAAAGCCAACAATCATTTATTTAAAACAAACTAGCGACTCATTTCAACTTGATTAAGCAGCAGTTAAGGTTAGTTTATATCATTGTTTGGTTATGTGCAAGTATATTTCACGCGACGATAATTGTCAATCGTTCATTAAAAACCTTTTAAAACCAATGTTTGAGCGATGTTTTTCGGATTATTTTAATTTGTAGATAAACTTACGAATTTTCTGAAAACGCCAATAAGAACCTTTGATGCGAAGGGGTCACAACTCATGAGTTATGACCTAGTTTATTTTTATAAAAATCAACAATTAATGCCGATAATTCATTTGCGCGACTATTTTATTTTTCGTCTATCAGTTGCTACAATTGGTTTTTGGCCACAAAAAAACGAAGTTCAGTTAATTCACGAACTTCGTTTTTTGTGTTAAACGACTGGATATTTATTTTTTAAATAGTAATAAAAGGGCAATCCGAGTAATGTAATTCCGATTCCGATTAAAGTTAACATCGTCTGTGTGAATAATGTATTCACCACGATGAAAATCCCACCAAGAATGGCGATGACTGGAATCACTGGATAACCAAGTGTGCGATACGGACGGTTTAATTCTGGTTCGCGTTTGCGCAGAATGAACACAGCGATAAACGTTAGAATATAGAAAATCCAGATGACAACAACCAACATATCAGTCAATGTATTGAAGCCACCCATGAACATCATAACGATGGCGATACTAATTTGAACTAAACCACTGACAACCGGCGCGCCTGTTTTAGAAAGGGAGCGCAGTTGTCGACTGAATGGTAACCGATTCTCGAGCGCCATCGCATAAGGAATCCGCATCCCAGTCATCGTGTAGCCGTTAATCCCGCCATAGACGGAAATTAAAATCCCAATAGTGATGATTTTACCACCCACACCACCAAATAGCACTCGAGCCACTTCTGAAGCCGCATTCGGATTGCCGGCAATCTGATTGATTGGCAACACAAGAACGAAGACGGCGCTCACTAAGAGGTAGACAACCATGGTTCCTGTTAAACCAATTAAAATTGACCGCGGCAAATCGCGTTCCGGATGCTTCAATTCACCCGCAATATTCCCAACGTGAATCCAGCCATCATACGCAAAGAGGGTTGCTAGAACACCACTGCCCAGCGCTGACAGGAAACTCCCCGATCCATTTGACCGGGTCACGTCAAATAATGACACATGAACGGCGTTGCTGCCTGGATGAATTAACCCGAATACAATAATAATCGCAAGCGGGATTAATTTAAAGACGGTTGTGAAGGATTGGAATAGTCCCCCAACCCGGGAACCAAAGAAATTCAAGATTGTTAAGCTGAGTCCGACGATGATTGCAATTGGAATCTGCCAGTGAGCTGACCAACTGAATAAGTTAATGCATTGCGTTGCAAAAACAATCGACAACGCCGCAATGTTCGCTGGAAAGTAGACTGTTGTTTCGGCCCAACCTAATAAAAATGCCGCTAAACTACCATAAGTATGGTCGATGTACCGCATCATCCCGCCAGTTTCTGGAATCGCAGCTGCTAATTCAGCAGCTGTCAATCCAGCACAAATTGTGATTAAGCCGCCGACAAGCCATGCAAGCATTGTCAGCCCGGTGGAGCCGGTCGCATGCGTCACAGGATCTGCTTTAAAGAACACACCAGCACCGATGACCGTTCCCATCACAGTGGCTAATGCCGCGGTAAATCCAATCGTTTGATTTAATACTTGTTTTTCCGTTGGCATCTTAACCGCCTCCTAATATCATTTATAATATTTATTATGACATGTTGAAAGCGGTCTTTACTAGTCTAATTTGCAAATAAATTCGGATATGTGCGGCGGAAATCTTCCATTGCACCAATCAAGTTCGCATCATTATGATACTGACACGTCCGAATGGTTGGCATGAAAGGCGCAATATCGACTTGCTTGAGTATTTCCTGTAAAGCTTTTTCAATATTTGGCACCAAGAAATCGGCCTGCGACACCCCACCACCTAAAATAACCGCTTCTGAATCAAAACTATATTGTAAATTATAGATGGCTTGTGCGAGATTATCATAGAGCACCTGTGCCTCCTTTTGCGCGAGTAAATCGCCTTGATCGGCCAATTCAAAAACTTCACGCTCTGAGTAGTTAGTATGTGCCTCTTGATTATAACGGTCAGCCATGTGAACGGCGGTCCCGACTTCACTTAAAATCCGACCATCATTCATCATCATGTAGCCAAACTCACCACCGAATAAATGGCGACCATGTTGGACTTGTCCGTTGACAATCACTGAACCACCAACGCCAGTGCCAATTACCATGAACAACACATTTTTTAGCCCTTTAGCAGCCCCACTACCGACTTCGGCTAAAGCCGCGCAATTCGCATCATTTTCCATTACGACTGGTAAGTCAAAGCGCGTTTCAAGTTCATCTTGAATTTCAAAATGATGAATATAAGGGAGCGCACTGGCCCCTTCAATAATACCCGTCGCCTTGTTCACTGCACCCGGCGTACTCATTGCGACCCCAACAACCTGGTCACTAGCCTTAAACTCCGCCACAATCTGCGTCAGCACATCATAATACGCATTCAACGACTTTGGTGTGGCAACAGCCCCTTGTTTGGTCAATTGTTGCGCCGCACCATCCCATAAACCATATTTAATCGTAGTGCCACCAACATCAAGTAATGCTAAATTTTTCATTCGTCAATCCCCCAATCGATTCTCTTATGTATTTTGATAACCGCTTACATTCTAACATAAAATTACGCTGGGCACCCACAACAGTGTTAATTATTGGCGTACACGCTAAAGGCGAACTTTGGTTTTTAATGGCTTTCATGGTACACTTAACGGATAAGGTGGGTAACCACCCATTTCACATCAAAGGAGCGTCAACAACATGTCAACTAACGTTTGTTTAATCGCAATCACAATTGAATAATCATGTGGCCATTTTGCGGCTATTTCTGTTGGCATTCGCTTTTTAAATTTAATTAACTGAGGGCTGTGACAAAAGAATATTTTTGCCATGGCCCTTTTTTCAATTGAAACGTGCTCCACCAGGCATCTGCTCTCGGTTAGCTACGTCAGCCAAATAACCAACAAATCGGTTTTTCGTCTGCCTATGCTAATCCTCAGCAGATAACCGCCGGTGCCGCACTCTTATCTTAAACGTGCTTTCTTCAAATAGCCGTCTGCGTTTAGCGCCATCTCGTAAACAATCGGCGTTGCCGCTCATTTACGAGATATTGCTAATCCTCAACGGCTGACCATTTGAAGACGCACTCTCACAAAAAGGAGATCTCATGGAAGAAACTTATATGCAACCTAAAAAGGTTTTAATCACTGGTGTTAGTCAACGCCAAGTTAATTTTGACTATACAATGCGCGAACTGGGCGAACTAGCCCGTGCCGATAACTTAGAAGTCGTTGGTGACGTTCGCCAAAATATCGACCAAGCTAATCACGCCACTTATTTTGGTAAAGGGAAGGTTCAAGAAATTAAAGAACGCGCCGTCGCTGAAGATGCGGACATTATCTTGATTAACGATGAACTTTCACCTTCACAGATTCGGAATTTAGAAAAAGAACTCGGAATAAGCATTCTTGATCGGACGCAATTAATTCTTGAAATCTTTGCTAGCCGTGCCAAAACAAAAGAAGCGCAACTCCAAGTGGCCATCGCCGAAGCGAAATACCAATTACCACGCCTCCATCCTTCTGAAAACAAGTTGGATCAACAAGGTGGCGGGGGTACTGCGAACCGTGGGGCGGGTGAAACCCAACTTGAATTGGATCGCCGACTCATCGAAAAACGGATTACGAAGCTCAAAGCCGAACTTGCTAAAATCGATCAACAACAACTCGTACAACGCCGTCAACGGACGAAAAATGCGATTCCAGTTGTCGCACTCGTCGGGTACACCAATGCAGGTAAATCAACGACTATGAATCGAATTTTACAACGGTTGAACCCCGATACACCTGAAAAACAAGTTTTTGAAAAGGATATGCTCTTTGCCACCTTAGACACGAGTGTCCGCGAAATCGTCCTCCCCAACCAACAGAAATTCCTGTTGAGTGATACGGTTGGTTTCGTCACAAAACTTCCTCATCACTTAATTCAAGCCTTTAAATCAACCTTAGCTGAAGCAGCGAGTGCTGATCTTTTAATCCACGTGGTTGATTACTCAGATCCAAACTACTTGGACATGATGGAAACGACACAAGAAACCCTTGAATCACTCAACATTAAAGATATCCCAGTCATCGAGGCTTACAATAAAGCTGATTTGAAGCCAGATACGCGCTATCCTGAAGTAGACGGAAACCAAATCGTTTATTCAGCTCGCGACGAAGTAGCAATCGATGCATTGATTGCCTTAATTAACAAACAACTCTTTGAACAATACCCAACGCTCGACTTCTTAGTCCCATACACAGAAGGGCAAGCTGTTTCGTACCTCAGTGATCGTGCCAATATCACTAAACAAAGCTATGAAGAAGATGGCACGTTGATTCGTGCACAAATCAACCCAGACCTATTAGGACCCGTTAAAAAGTTCGTTCAAGCATAGCCAAGCGCTACTTTGCGGCAAACAAAAAAGCCCATCGACATAAATGTCGATGGGCTTTTTTCAATTTCTTATTGATACTTTCTGAAAGCCTTATCTGCAGCTGCTTTTAAGATTTGAATTTCTTTTGAATCAATATTCATTGTTAGCTGTGTAGACTCTTGAGCATAAGCCGCTGCAATCTCTTGCAAACCAACTAATGCTTTCCGACTGAGCGTCACATAGCTTTGTGGAATCTCATTATCCTAAACGAATAATAATAAACCTGCAGCTTTTAAACGGTCGATATCATTTTCTGAAACCCCGATTGAATGAAGGGTTTCCAAATCTGCGCGTTAATCATCGGCTAGTTGCTTAATTCGTTGTAATAGCGCGGCTTCATCAAGATTAAACTCAACTTTTTCGCAAATCATATCTAGCGTTTCAAAATATTGCATGCTAGCAACACTAGCGTGCAATGTATTGATAATTTCATCGACTGTTTTTTCTGGTGGCAAATTACAAGTTTAATCCGAACAAGCCCGGAATCTTTCAATGGCAGTCTGTTGATGATGTATTTTTAATGGTCGTTGATTAATTAGTTCAAGTGCTGCTAGGATCTCATCAGTCGTTACTTGGCTAAAATTGGTCTTTTTC
>NZ_JBJKTM010000018.1:0-38195 GCF_046580785.1 Latilactobacillus sp. VITA-14 | reverse complement strand
TTTTGAGCACATTAGTGCTCAAGATTTAACGACGACGTTACTCCAAATTAACCAGCGACCGCTTAAAATACTCGACTGGCAAACACCGTATCAGGTTATGCTGACAAATTTGTCCAAAAATTCGGATTAAATTTGCAATCTACCAAATGAATACGGTATAGTTAAGGTAATGAAAAGTAGGGGGTTGGGGACGTGCTGACTTTATCACATTTATCCAAAAGTTTCGGAACGATGCTAGCGGTCGACGATGTTTCATTTACGGTTAAGTCGGGCGAAATATTAGGCTTAATTGGTCAAAATGGAGCTGGAAAGACAACGACCTTTCGGATGATCTTGAATTTCATGGCACCAGATACGGGAACTATTCTCTGGAAAGGTCGCGCGTTTACCGCTGCGGATTATGACCAACTTGGCTATTTGCCAGAAGAACGAGGATTGTATCCAAAGATGACCGTGGAACAACAAATTTTGTACTTTGCACAGCTTCGTGGGCGCAGCATCGCAGACATCAAACCACAGATTGATGAGTGGTTGGTGCGCTTTGGGGTGAAAGGTAAGCGGACTGATAAAATCAAGGATCTTTCAAAGGGAAATCAACAAAAAGTGCAGTTGATTGCGACTTTGATCCATCAACCGGAACTCATTATTCTTGATGAACCCTTTAGTGGACTCGATCCAGTGAATGCAGAACTTTTAGAAGAAGGTATTTTATGGCTTAAAGAACAAGGTTCAGCAATCATTTTTTCGAGTCATGATATGACGAATGTTGCGCGGATTAGTGACCGGATTGTGATGTTGCGCGATGGGCAAGTGGTGCTCGCCGGTACAATCGATGAAATTCGGAATCAGTTTGGCCGAACGCAATTATTCTTAGAAGCACCGTTAGCACGCGAAACTTTAGCAAATATCAACGGTGTTTCACGTGTAACACAGCACGGGCAGCGGTTTGAATTAACTTTGGCAGACGAAACGGTTGGTAAAACGATTTTCGACTTAGCGACACAAAATGGCTATATCCTAGAGTTTAGTCAACAAGCACCAACGCTCGATGAAATCTTTAGAATGAAAGTGGAGGAAGGCCATGTTTAAGTTTAAGGTGATTTTTAAACAAGTATTTCTAAAGAATATTAAAAGCCCAGCGTATCTAATCATGATTTTGATGCCAATTGTGATGCTCGGGATTACGTTTGGTGTGAGTCGCTTGATGGATCATAGCAAAGAACCCGTTAGAATTGCTGTTTTGGCGCCGCAACCAGCAGAACAGAGTGAATTACAGCAGTTAAAAGGTAAAACATATCAAATCGATCAGCAGATTACGACTCGGGAACAAGCCACCAAAGCGCTCCAGAAAGAGCGAATTGATGGCTATTTGTTGTTGAGTGAGGAAAAAGGACAGACAATCAGTCGCTACTATGAACGAAAAGATAGTCCATCATTTGATGCGAGTGTCTTAGAGAATCAGTTAAATCAGATTCATTTAGTAGCTTTGGCGCAACAAGCAGGCGTTGCACCTGAACAGATCCAGAAATTGATGACGCCAACTGTCATTGCACCAGTGACGGTTAATTACCAGAATGGTCATGAAAAGATTTCCCAGGAAAACACTAAAGAAGTGGGCCAAATTATTTCAATTGGAATTACGGTCTTAATGTTCATCTTTATCGTGAATTATGCTGGAATGATTGCCCAAGAAATTGCGACTGAAAAAGGGTCGCGAATCATGGAAATCATTCTATCAAGTGTTTCGATTGAAATTCAATTTTTCGCGAAGATTGCCGCGATATTAGCCCTATTACTCACCCAAATTACTGTCTATATTTTAGTTGGGATTGTCGGGTTTCAGTTTTTGAAACAGCAACTACCGTTAGCAGAGTTATTGCCGATTATTCGTCGTGCTTTGGTTGCGCCAGCAATGTGGTATGCAGGAGTCTTTTTAATTATTGGGGTATTACTCTACACCGTATTAGCTGCAATGTTAGGCGCTGTTGTGTCTCGAATGGATCAGGTACAACAAGCCATTTCGCCATTGATTTTACTGGGCACATTAAGTTATTTGGGTGGCTTTGTACTGGCATCACAGACCGATATTCCATTATTGCGGGCGGTGAGCTATGTGCCATTGTTTTCACAGATTATGTTACCTGTGCGGCTGGCAAACGGTGATGTTGGCGCGTTCGGGGCTAGCATGGGACTCTTCATAGCCATGGCGACACTAATTGGACTGACTTATTTAGCATTAATTATCTATCGCATGAATATTCTAGTTTATTCGGATAAAGGTGTTTTTAAAGCATTAATTGCCACCTATCAGCAACTCAAAGAATCGCGCCAGTAGAAGATTTTTACAACCAATTAAAGCGGATTCATGGTATGATAGAGCCATGTGATTTTAGTAGCAAGGAGAGCGATTGAACGATGCAAAAACGATGGGTAAAATTCGGATTGGCACTCTTAGGGGTGACACTGGTATTGGCAGGCTGTCAAAGTAAGCCAGCGGACAAAGAAACGTTGGTCAAAAAGCCCTATGAAAAAAGTGATTACTATCTCGGAACGATTTGTACATTGCGAATCTATAATAAAGACAAGGAAGCCGTGCTAGATAAGGCTTTTGCGCGGATTAAAAAGTCCGAAAATCAAGCAACGTTAACCAAATCAGGTTCCGAATTGGATAAGATTAATGATAATGCCGGTGTTAAACCTGTACAGGTTAGCAAAGATATGTGGCCACTAATGGAAAAAGCGTTACATTATAGTCAAGAATCGGATGGCGCGTTTGATATGGCCATTGGTGCGATCACAGATTTATGGCAAATTGGGTTACCAGGCGCGCGGGTGCCAGCACAAGCAGAAATTGACCAAGCGTTACCATTAGTCGATTATCATGACGTTGTTTTGAATAAGGCTAAACGTACAGTTTACCTTAAGAAAAAAGGCATGCGACTTGATTTTGGCGGGATTGCTAAGGGGTACATTGCCGATCAAGTTAAACAAGTTTTTAAGGAAAATGGTGTGACATCAGCCGTTATTGATTTAGATGGGAATGTGATTGTTATGGGGCATTCACCATTAGGGAAGAACAAACCATGGACGGTCGGCATTCAAGATCCGAAAAAGGCGCGTGGAGAATCAGTCGGTACGATTAAAGGCCGTGATATTTCGGTTGTTACGGCAGGGATTTATGAACATTATCTAAAAAAAGACGGGCATACTTACATTTATCTCTTTGATCGCCATACTGGCTACCCATATGAAAATAACCTAGCGAGTGTCACAATTATCTCGCCTAAATCAGTAGATGGAGATGCCCTTTCAAATGCTGTCTTTAATAAGGGGATTGTCGAAGGCATGCAGCTCATCAACAACAAACCGAAGAATATCCAAGCCATCATGATCACAAAAGATAATAAAATCTATCTATCAAACGGTTTGAAGAAGACGTTTAAACTTAACCAAGATTCAAATTATCAAGTTGAAAAACAATTACCAACGAAATAGCCGCTAAATTGCGGCTTTTTTGCAATTATGGGGGTCAAAGCATTAACGGAAAAAGTGGCAAAATGTTAAAATTGGGAAAGAATCTGCTTTTGAGGAGGACAATGATGACAAACGTGCGAATGCAAGATGATTTTTATACGGCAGTGAATCAAGAATGGTTAAAAACGGCTGAAATTCCAGCGGATAAACCAGCAACAGGCGGCTTTGTCGCCTTGGTTGATGAGATTGATCAGCAATTAATGGCTGATTTTGCTAAGATGTCGACCGCAAAGAACGCATTGTTACAACATTTTCTAGATTATTACGAACTAGCTGCGGACTTTCAAACGCGGGATGCACTCGGTATGAAACCGATTCTACCAATGGTAGCCCGGGTGCAATCTCTCGATAGTTTAGCAACTTACAATCGTGGGTTAGCTGATTGGGTACTTTCCGGGTTACCAACACCATTTGGCTTATCTGTCGATGCTGACATGAAAGACACAGCCCATCACGCCTTGTATGCGGAAGCTAGCGACTTAATTTTGCCAGATAAGACCTATTATGAAGCTGACAATCCCAATGCTGACCATTTATTGGCGGTCTTTACGGATATGATGGTTCAGCTCTTGCAGAAAATTGGGATTGCGCCCGTTGATGCAACGAAGACGGTCAAATTAGCGTTGGCATTTGATCGGTCACTGGCACCTTATGTGAAGAGTGCCGAAGAAGCAGCGGATTACACGAAGCTCTATAATCCACAGCTTTGGAGTGATTTTATGCAACAACAAACGACACTTGATTTTCCACGTTTATTTAGCAAGGTGCTACCTGTTCAACCGGAAAAAATTATCGTGACGGAACCGAAGTATTTTGCGCAACTGAATCAGCTTGTGACAGACGCCAATTTCGAAACGTTCAAAGCGTGGCTGTTAGTCATGACAGTTCGTAGTTGGAGCGGTTATCTGAATGAAGAGGCACGCCAAATTAGTTCGCTCTATAGTCGTGCGTTATCTGGTAGTAAGGAAGCTCGTCCACAACAAAAGAGTGCTTACTACCTTGCCTTAGGGATGTTCAATCAAGTTGTTGGCGATTATTACGGTCGGCAATACTTCGGTGAAGCAGCCAAGGCCGACGTCCAAAAGATGGTCCAAAAAATGATTGGTGTTTATCAAAAACGCCTTGAAAAAAATGACTGGCTAACCGAAAAAACACGCCAACAAGCGATTGTAAAACTCAACCACCTTGGGATTCATGTCGGTTACCCGGATCAGATTGCCCCTATTTTTGCGAAGTTGGTCACAGTACCTAAAGCAGAAGATGGGACATTATTTGAAAATACAGCTGACTTTATTCGAACGATTGAAACGGAAAATTTTGCGAAACTTACTCAACCGGTGGATCGTAATAAGTGGGAAATGGGCGCTGCCACAGTTAATGCCTATTATTCACCTTCGAAGAATATCATTGTCTTTCCCGCGGCTATTTTGCAAGCACCTTTTTACAGTTTAGAACAAAGTAGCAGTGCTAACTACGGTGGGATTGGTGCAGTGATTGCACATGAAATCTCACATGCTTTTGATAATAACGGTGCGCAATTCGACGAGTATGGCAACATGCATAATTGGTGGCAAGAATCAGATTTAGCTCACTTCAAGACACTTTCGGAAGAAATGATTGCAGAATTTGATGGCCTAGAATATGCAGGCGCAACAGTTAACGGGAAATTAACTGTCTCGGAAAACATTGCCGATGCGGGTGGCTTGAGTTGTGCCCTTGAAGCAGCCAAAGAAGAACCTGATGTTGATTTGGCAGCCTTCTTTGTCAATTGGGCAACGATTTGGCGGATGAAAGCTACAAAGCAATATCAACAATTATTGTTAAATATTGATGTTCATGCACCAAACGCGTTGCGGGCCAATATTCAGGTCCAAAACTTGGCAGCCTTTTACGAGACATTTAATGTAACGAAAGCTGATCAGATGTACTTAGCACCCGCTAAACGGGTTGCAATTTGGTAAATTAAAAAGGTGCGCCACAATTGTGACGCACCTATTTTAGTAGTGATGGGGGATAAAGAAATGTCAGAAAAAAAACGCATGATTAATGGTCAAATTTATCGGGCGAACGATTCAGAATTGCGAGCCGATATGAAACACGCGCGCGTACTTACTCGGTTGTTTAATCAAACCACTGAAGAACAACAAGATTACCGACGCGAATTAACCAAGTCTTTATTTGCGAAAAGTGGCTCAGAGTTATATATTGAGCCACCATTTAGAACTGATTATGGTTGCCAAACACGCATTGGTGAGCATGTGTATATGAATTACGATTGCATCATTATTGATGTAGCACCAGTGACGATTGGGAACCACGTTTTCTTTGGACCTCGTGTAGGACTCTACACAGCTGGTCACCCAACGACGGCACAAGAACGCCGGGATGATTTGGAATATGGTAAGCCAATCACCATCGGGGATGATGTGTGGATTGGTGGCAATACGGTTGTTAATCCAGGCGTGACAATTGGGAACAATGTGGTGATTGGTTCTGGATCAGTTGTGACTAAAGACATTCCTGATAACGTGATTGCAGTTGGTAATCCATGTCGGGTACTCCGGCCGATTGATGAGGCAGAAGAGGCCTACTGGGCGCAGCAAAAAGCAAGTTATTTTGAAGCTCTTGCTAATGAATAAGTTTACCGAGTAGTGTTAAATGGAGTAGTCATCACTAACAAAGCACTAAGCTAAATATCAGCAAACTACCGAGAAAAAGCCGCTAGTACTCTATAAAAAGGGTTCTAGCGGCTTTTTTAAATGTTTGGTGGATCAAACTGGCAGCAAATACTATTCAGAATGGGTCAAACCGTAATAAGGGTTAATTACGATTGGTTTTCATCAGTACTGCGGTGCCATGGCTTTTGTAATGCTTGGACGGCTTGAGCGATATCTGTGGCGTGGGTGACTGCTGAGATAACGGCAACTCCATCCACGGTAGTCTTTGCGACTTGAGCAACGTTTTCTTGGTTGATACCACCAATCGCAACAACCGGTAGTTCACTTTGCTGCGTTAAGAAACGTAAGCGATTAGTGCCAAGTGCTGGTTTAGCATCTTCTTTGGAATTGGTTGGAAAAATTGGACCAATGCCAATGTAATCAAGTATCGGTTGATTATGACTTTGGTGAAGTTCTTGTTCAGTGTGGCAAGATAGACCAGTTATTAAGCCGTGTGCTTTGGCCGTTTCAATTTTATGCCACGGGTGATCGCTTTGGCCGACATGAATACCATCTGCATTGATTTGAAGTGCTAAATCGAGATTGTCATCGATAATAAATGGGACTTGATAATGGCGGCAAAGGGCTTGAGCCGCTGTCGCATACTTTAAAATCGCATCGGAATCTTGCAGACTACCAGCACCTTTTTCACGGAATTGGAAACAGGTAATGCCGGCTTGTAGTGCTTGTTCGAGAATGTTTAGAAAATCATCCATACCGGTATTTTGGGTACCCGCTACCAAATAAGTTTGGAACATTTCCCGGGAAATGTTAGTCATGATGAACCTCCTGATAAGCCCAGTGATTGGTTGGTCCGTGGCCGTGACCAACAGCAATCGGATTAGCAATTGCGGCTTGGATAAAGGCTTTGCTAATATGAATTGCTGCTTTCAAAGGGGTGCCCTTAGCTAGCTCGGCGGTTAAACAAGCTGAAAACGTATCTCCAGTGCCATGTGTTCGTTTAGTAGCAATTCGTGGTGTAGTTAACCATTCATCTTGTCCATCAGCGTAGAGGACGTAATCGGCGGCTTGTGATTGATAGTCTAAATGGCCCCCTTTGATAATGATATTCTTGGCGCCCATTTGTTGGAGTTGGTGGGCCGCTTGTTTGAAATCAGCTGTTGTCTTTATGCGGCTGCCCGTGAGAACTTCGGTTTCGGGTAAGTTGGGTGTCAGCACTGTGGTTAGCGGCAATAATTCAGTACGTAGGGTATCGATGGCATCGTCGGCAAGTAGCTGTGCACCGCCCTTGGCAATCATTACAGGATCAAGGGTAGCGGCCCCCAATCATAATGGCGTAGATTTTCAGCGACCGTTGCAACATGTTCAGCATCTGCCAACATTCCCGTTTTGCAGGCACGAATTTTAAAGTCAGTAGTCAATGAAGCGAATTGTTGATTGATTAGTGATAGTGGTAGTGGCAGACTGGCTTGAACGCCAAGCGTATTCTGAGCGGTGATCGCGACAACTACATTGGTTGCAAAAACATGGCGCTCTTGGATAGTTTTAATATCAGCTTGCATACCAGCACCACCACCGCTGTCAGAACCGGCGATGGTTAGAGCTTGTGGGAATTCATTCATGAGTAGGCACCTCACTTAGTTGGACGGTATTTGCTACTTTGGCTGGGGTAATGTGGAATAAATAATCGATTAATTGGGGATAGAAGGTCCCAGGTAGCGGTGTTTCCATTGCTGTGGCTACTAGTTCGCCGGCAACGGCAAATGTGGCGGCTGCTTCGATAGCGGCTTGGTAGGGATCTGCAGGATGAACTGCAACAAATGCACCACAGAGACCCGATAACATATCACCTGAACCAACATGTGTTTGAAAAAGTGAGGTACCATTTGAAATCAGCGTAACGCGTTGACCGTCTGTAATAATGTCGGTCGGACCCGTTAATAAAATTATGGTGTGTAAACGATTGGCCGCGGCCTTAGCAATAATGACTGGATCGCTATTTCCATGCCCGGCGTCGATGCCATTTGCTTGCCAATCTATCCCAGCAAAATAAGCAATTTCACCTGCATTACCACGAATGAGAGTTGGTGTGTCAAGTATTAATAGTTGCTCGATAATTTGCTGGCGGTAGGCCAGTGAGCCAACTGCCACTGGATCAAGAACAATGGGTTTTTGTTGTTGATAAGCGGCGGTCATTAGGGCCATCATTTCTTGAATCTGTGGTGCCCACAAACTACCAATATTAATCGTAATGGCTTGTGCGATGGTAACAATTCCCTCCGCTTCTTCTGGTGCATTAGACATAATTGGTGAGGCACCGATTGCATTTTGTGCGTTGGCGACCTGATCAATTGTGACGCCATTTGCGACATTAGCAACGATTGGATTGAGCGCTCTAACTTTTTCTAACAGTGAAACAACCATATAAAAACCTCCCTTAAAAACTAAAAAAACCACTTAACGATGCACGAATGCATAGAAAAGTGGTGTGAGTAGTCTAAAGAAAGGCACTTTCCTACGCAAGTCTGAACTTACAGGTTCAAAGGGATCAGGCTGTACAAACCTATCTCAGTTCTTCTAAGAACACCCCTAGTGCAAAGCGATTAATTTGTACCCTCAGTATAGAGAGTGTGGTAGGTGAATGCAACCGTTTTATTTGGTGAATCAGATATTATTTGTTAACTTTTAGGTATAGACCAATATTTTTTGTGTGCATGAAACCGCTTCAACCGCTATTTATAAAGGTCTATACCGGTTGTTAAGCGCTTGCTTATCGTTTACATTAATGATTTAATCATATTAACGAAAAAATGAATGGAGAAAAACTTATGAAGAATTACTTACAACGAATGGGTCGTTCATTAATGTTGCCAGTTGCTGTTTTACCAGCAGCCGCAATTTTAATGGGGATTGCGAACTGGGTTGGCAATGGCGATTCAAACGCAAACGTCTTTACAATTTTCTTATCAGCCGGTGGCGGTGCAATTTTAAATAACCTGCCATTATTATTCGCCGTTGGTTTA
Source organism: Latilactobacillus sp. VITA-14 (assembly GCF_046580785.1). NCBI lineage: Bacteria > Bacillati > Bacillota > Bacilli > Lactobacillales > Lactobacillaceae > Latilactobacillus > Latilactobacillus sp. VITA-14. The sequence goes on along the minus strand of NZ_JBJKTM010000018.1, from coordinate 28,960 downwards.
GCACTCGGGATGTCTAAGGATCAAGATGGTGCAGCTGCACTTGCTGGTTTAGTCGCTTTCTTAGTGCCTAAGACAATCTTGGCACCTGCTTCAATTCAAGCGATGCAAGGTTTATCAGACATCGCTAAAGTAAATCCAGCTTTTGGTAAGATTGAAGGGAATGTTTTAATCGGGATTATTGCCGGCTTAATTGCGGCTGCAATGTATAATCGCTTCCACAACGTGAAGTTGCCAATGGCCCTCTCATTCTTTAGTGGGAAACGTTTAGTGCCAATTATGGCGGCAACTGCAATGATGGTTGTTTCAGCTATCTTGTACTTTGTTTGGCCAGCCGTCTTTACAGTATTAGTGTCATTTGGTGAAGCAATTTCTAAATTGGGTTGGTTTGGTGCCGGTCTATACGGCTTTTTCAACCGTTTATTAATTCCAACCGGATTACACCATGCCTTGAACTCTGTGTTCTGGTTTGATGTTGCTAACATTAATGATATCGGGAATTTCTTGGGTGGTGCGAAATCACTTGCGATTGGTTCAGCTGTGATTGGTAAGACAGGGATGTATCAAGCTGGTTTCTTCCCAGTCATGATGTTCGGCTTACCTGCTGGGGCTTACGCAATCTACAAAAATGCTCGTCCAGAACGCCGTAAAGCAACAGCTTCATTGATGTTAGCTGCTGGTTTTGCGTCATTCTTTACAGGGGTGACAGAACCACTTGAATTCTCATTCATGTTTGTTGCATGGCCACTTTATGTATTGCATGCAGCTTTCACAGGGATTTCATTGGCTGTTGCTGCTTTCTTCCACTGGACAGCTGGTTTCGCATTTAGTGCTGGATTAGTCGATTATGTTTTAAGTTTGAAAAACCCAGTTGCTAACCAACCGTTGATGTTATTGGTTGAAGGGTTGGTCATGGCAGTTATTTACTACTTTGGGTTCAACTTTGCCATCAAGAAATTTAACTTGATGACACCAGGTCGTGAAGCAGAAGATGCTGTTGATGAAGATACTGCTGGCGTTGAAACAGACGCTACTGATGATAAATTCATGGTTCAAGCAAAACGGATCTACGCTGCAATCGGTGGCAAAGACAATATCAAAGTGATTGACAACTGTACAACACGTCTTCGATTACAATTAGAAGACACTGCCAATGTTAACCAATCAGCGATTAAAGCTGCTGGTACTGCTGGGATTAACGTTTTAGATAAAACAAACATTCAAATTATTATTGGAACAGAAGTCCAATTTGTTGCTGATGCTTTAAAAGAACTTTATAACCACAATACGCCAATCGCAACAAGTACACCAGAACAAGCTGCCGCACCAGTTGAAGCACCTGTTGATAGCGATATTAACTCAGGTGAAACAGATGTTTTCTATGCAGTTGCTAATGGTGAATTGATCGATATTGAAAATGTTGATGATCCAACTTTTGCTCAAAAAATGCTCGGTGATGGCTATGCTGTCATTCCAACAGACGGCAAAATTGTTGCACCAGTTGATGGGACTGTTATGACTGTGTTCCCAACGAAACATGCAATCGGGATTAAAACAACGAACGGTTTAGAAGTCTTAGTGCACATGGGAATTGATACGGTTGAATTAAATGGCGCACCTTTTGCAGTCGCTGTTGAAGAAGGCCAAACAATCAAACATGGCGACTTATTAGCAACGGTTGATTTGAATCAAATTACTGCTGCTGGTAAGAAGACGGCAATGATGGTGATCATTACCAACATGCCCGCTGTTGATTACATTAAGTTTAACGCAATGAGTACCACAGTTGCTGCAGACGCAGTTGCCTTAAAAGCAACAACGAAATAATGAATAAATAAAAAGCCCCGCAAACTTCAGTTTGCGGGGCTTTTTTGTGTTATTTAGTTAAATAATCCTTTGAAGAAATTAGCCATGCTATCAAAGAGTTTTTGAATGAAGTTCCGATTGCTTTGGGTGTTGAGCTTATTGAAGATGTTTTTCGCACCACTTTGGATATTATTCATTAACTTACCGGCTTGATTCTTGAAATCATCCGAATTTAAAGCACCGGAATCTTGGATTTTAACGAGAACATTAATGATTTGTTGTTTTTGATTATTGTTGATGATGTTGGTGAGGTTGTTTTGTTCGAGTTGATTATTGACGATGGTAGTAATTTGGTTAACAGTCAGATTATTGCCCTTACTTGCCATGTCTTTTTTGGCACCTGTGACGGCATTATTCAATTGGGAATCTGAATAACCATCGGTGCCTTTATTAGCCTGTGTGATATCGCTGAGGGTGCTCATTTCGTCTTGAGCAGCAGTTACTTGCGCTTGGTTGAGTGAATCGCCATTTTCAGCGAAAGCGGCGTAAACACCAGCTAAGGCGCCAGAGCCATCGATTGGAATGGCGGAAGTCACGTATATTGTCGCATTCGTGACGCCGGCGGTTAAGGCCGCATTTTTATATTGGTTGGCTGTAATTGTGGTGATGTTGTTACGGCCATTAAAATCGATAATTTTAACATTGATGCCGGTATTGCTGTCATTTTTTTGAATTAAAGCACTTGAGTAGACACTTGAGTTGGCGTTAAATGTTTGTTGATTTTGATCAAGATATTTTACAAGTGTGGAACCGGTCACTGTTAGTTCACTGACATCTGTGACATTCGCGGCATTTTCCAGTGTCTTGAGGGTATCAGCTTTTTGGGTGCTAGAAAGGCTGGTCCCAAGAGTGGCAACGGGTTTGTCCCACGATGTGGTGCTGTCGGCAAAGGCCGGTTGTGCGCTCAGACCGATAATAGCAGTAAATGCAATGGGGATGAGGAACTTCAATTTATTAAACATAAGCAATAATCCTTTCTCAAAGCGAATGATACCTTTAGTATAGCCAATTCAAGCCGTAAAGTATCCGATTTTAACTATTTTTAGGAATTAAAGATGATTTTAAGGCTTTTTTAAGGTTGCTGAGTGGGGTGAATGCTACTAATGACCCGTGTATGGGTTAGTTTCTCGTAGAATAATTGTGGTCGTTTAGTCACCCAACTTAATAAGAAGTTACCGGTGAATAACAGTGGTGGTAAGAGTGAGAGACCGATAATAAAGAGATAGACGTCAAAATGTTGTTGGCCACTAGCAACAGCGGCATCCAGGGTGACGCGCCAGAGTTGAAAACTGGGAATGACGATGAAAAATAGGAGTAGCTGGCGCCAGAAGATCGCCCAACGAGGATGATGGTCAGCGACAATCTGTAGTTGCAGGAGAGATTGACCAGGTGTTTTGCCACGCCAAAAAACGGGGAGCATTAAGAAGTAAGCACCAGTTGCCAGGCAGTACTGAAGCATTTCTGAATGAATGGTGGGTAGTTTTAGTAATCGCCAGATAACAGCAATTGCAAATGTAATGATGCCTAACACACAGTAATCAACGGCAAGTGCCAATAAGCGCCGGAAGTAGCCCACTTTTTGACCGCGCGCATAGGCTGCTTGATCCAAACTTTCACGAGTGGGTAAGAAAAAGGTGACCAAGGGCTGGAGATAAAATCCAAGTAGTCCGCCAGAGATGTTGAGCAATAAGTCATCAACATCAAATAACCGATAAGGGCGAGGATAAATACCATACAGTCCGGAAAGTTGCGTGAGTTCAAAGAATAGGGATAACGTAAAACTAAGTAATAAGGTCTGTTTGAAAGACGTTTTAAAGAAGTAACGTAAATAAATGCCAAATGGAACGGTTAAAAAGATGTTAAACAACGGCTGAATGGTTGCCGCTTGTTTAAGTGTTGCGAGGTATGAACTCGGTTCGGTCCAAACGAAATGGGTTGAGTTGATAAACTCCCGGACAAACGTAAAGGGAACTAAGTTATAGCGCGGGGTGGTTAAATGAGCGACCACCGAGCGTGGGGGGAGGGGAAGAATAATTAAGCAGTAAGCGGCTACCAAGTAGAATATGAAGCTGTAGAGAATTACACTACGCAGGATGGTTAGCGAACCATAACGATGATAGTGGTAAACTAACAGTGGAACGGTTAAGATGATTGCGACGAATGGAAAGGCAATTGCCGCAGTAATGATATTGCTGACGTAAACCATGATGAGCTCCTTTGGTGTTAGATGTGGTTATATTGTATTTTTTTAATGAACGCCTGTCAAAACAGGGATCATTGTTCGTTATTTACGTTTGTATTTTATCGGTTATATGTATCGTTAAGATTTTACGGAATAAAGGCTGATTAGAGATTTTAAAGTTCGTCTTTTATATTGATTTTGAGATAATTTGTTGCTACAATAGTTTTTGTGAGTTTTAGGGTTTAAATAGCGGATCTGAAGACGGATTCGAATAGAGGAGTATGTTTATATGACATCTGTAGTAGTTGTTGGAACACAGTGGGGCGATGAAGGTAAAGGCAAGATTACCGACTTTTTAGGTCAAAATGCTGATGCTATCGCGCGTTATCAAGGTGGCGACAATGCAGGTCATACCATTCAGTTGGGTGACACAACTTACCATTTACAATTAATTCCATCTGGGATTTTTAACAGTGACAAACTCAGCGTGATTGGCAACGGGGTCGTTGTAAATCCGAAGACCCTCGTTTCTGAATTGAAATATTTAACGGATCAAGGGATCAACGTGAGTCAATTAAGAGTATCAGATCGGGCACACGTTATCTTGCCATACCATTCTAAATTGGATGGCTTACAAGAAGCAGCCAAGGGTGATCAAAAGATTGGGACGACTAATCGTGGGATTGGCCCAGCTTATATGGATAAAGCCGCTCGGAGTGGGATTCGGATTGCCGATTTATTGGACAAGGAACTCTTTGCAACTAAATTAAAACAAAACTTAGACGAAAAAAATGCGCTCTTTACTAAAATCTACGGTGCTGAACCACTTGAATATGAGACAATGTTTGCAGAATATTATCAATATGGTCAAGAAATTAAACAATATGTTTGTGATACTTCAGTTGTTTTGAATGATGTTTTGGATCAAAAGGGGAATGTCTTATTTGAAGGCGCACAAGGCATCCTCTTGGATATCGACCAAGGTACGTATCCATTTGTGACATCATCAAACCCTGCCGGCGGCGTTTCAACAGGTTCAGGAGTTGGTGCTTCACGGATTGACGAAGTGGTTGGGGTGGCTAAAGCTTATACCTCACGCGTTGGTGATGGCCCATTCCCAACTCAGTTAGATGATGAAACTGGCGACTTCATTCGTGAAGCCGGTCATGAATATGGTACTGTTACTGGTCGCCCAAGACGCGTTGGTTGGTTCGACTCAGTTGTGCTTCGGCATTCAAAACGAGTGGCGGGTGTGACCCAATTATCATTAAACTGTGTGGATGTCCTAACTGGGATTAAAACATTGAAGATCTGTGTCGCTTACGAATTAGATGGCGAACAAATCGATCGTTATCCAGCAAGTCTCCGCGAATTAGAACGTTGCACACCGATTTATGAAGAATTACCTGGTTGGGATGAAGATATCACGGGTGCTAAGACGCTAGAAGACTTGCCAGCTAATGCGCGGCACTATGTTGAACGAATTCAAGAATTAGTTGATTTACCATTAGCAACATTTGCTGTTGGTCCAGATCGTGAACAAACAAATGTCTTATCTGCTATCTGGTAGGTATTGCTGAAAAAGAGTACAAAAAAAGAGAATGCAAAGTTCGTTTTCTAAACGTGTCGTTAAACACGCCAACAAACTTTCATTCTCATGGGTTTGGCACCAGTCAGTATTATACACACATTACCCCTAAAAAGATAGTGGGAAAATTAGTTGGTTTAGAGGAGTCGTTATGGGAAGAGTAAGTCGTTTCTTCGGGATTGAAGAACAACATTCAACAGTGCAACGGGAAATCCTAGCAGGATTCACCACATTTATTTCAATGGTTTATATTTTATTCGTTAACCCGAGCGTTTTAGGTGATTCAGGGATGGATAAAGGGGCTGTTTTTGCAGCCACAGCATTAGCAAGTGCGATCGGGTGTTTCTTGATGGGGTTATATGCTAAATACCCAATTGCAACCGCACCAGCTTTAGGGATTAATGCCTTTTTCAGTTATTCAGTGGTTATCGGGATGGGTGTGTCATGGCAGACGGCGTTAGCGGGTGTATTTGTGGCTTCATTAATCTTCATGTTGATTACTGTCTTTAAGCTACGGGAAATCATTATTGATGCCATTCCGCGGAATATGAAACTAGCGATTTCAGCTGGGATCGGGATGTTTGTGGCTTTCATCGGTTTACACGGTGGTGGCTTGATTGTTGCGAACAAATCAACCGTTGTTGGTTTGGGGGACTTCTCGCAAGGGACGACTTGGTTAACTGTTTTCGGCTTAATCATTACCGTTATTTTAATGGTCCGTAAAGTACCAGGAGCAATCTTTATCGGGATGCTTCTAACCTCAATTGTGGGAGCCATCAGTGGCCTAATTAAGTTGCCAACACACTTTGTTGCAGCTGCGCCAAGTTTGAAACCCACTTTCTTAGCTGGTTTAAATCACATTGGCGATATCAACACCGTTCAAATGTGGGTCGTTGTACTCACTTTCTTATTAGTGACCTTCTTTGATACCGCCGGGACATTGGTCGGTTTAGCTGAACAAGCCGGCTTCATGAAAGATAACAAGATGCCCCGCGTTGGGAAAGCTTTGGTATCAGATTCAACGGCCATGTTAGCTGGGTCATTACTCGGAACATCACCAGTTGGGGCCTTTGTCGAATCATCCGCTGGGATTGCTGTTGGTGGTCGAACTGGTTTAACGGCCGTTGTGACGGGTGTGTTATTCGTCTTCAGTTTATTCTTCTCACCATTATTGACGGTTGTCACGTCACAAGTGACGGCCCCCGCATTAGTGATTGTCGGTGTTTTAATGGCTCAATCATTGAAGAAAATTGACTGGGAAAAATTAGAAATTGCAATTCCTGCCTTCTTAATCGTTCTAGGTATGCCACTGACTTACAGTATTTCTGACGGGATTGCATTGGGCTTTATCGTCTATCCAATCACAATGATTACAGCTGGTCGTCGCAAAGAAATTCATCCAATTATGTATGTTTTATTCTTTGTTTTCGTGGTCTTTATGTACATCTTAAACGTAAAATAAACAACAAACGCACAGCCGAAAGTTTCGGTTGTGCGTTTTTATGTGTTGCTGTTATTAATTGCGAATCACAAGGATTTAGAGCCGGTAAATATAAAATAGTGTGTTACAATAGTCGTAAATACTAGTGAAGGGTTTAAACTGTTATGCAAAAAAAGACAAGAAACCGATTAATTAATGGCTTATTAGCCATTCTGTTAGTGGTTGGATTAGTGTTGGTCTTCATCAATCCAATCCGCAACCAACTGGTTAAAATGATGGCGCATCGTCAGATGGACGTCACAGCTGCTCAAATTAAGAAAAACCAACATAAAAAAGCGAGCTTTGATTTTGATAAGGTTGATTCACTCGATACAAAACAGATTGTGAATGCCGCTATTAAAGGTGATGTGATTGTCTTAGGAAAAGTTGCAATTCCAAGTGTCAAGATGGCCTTGCCAGTCATGAAAGGCGTCTCAGAGGACACAATGGCTCAAGGTGGAGGCACAATGAAACCTGATCAGCAAATGGGTGCAGTTAACAATTATGCTTTAGCAGGGTATTCTTTCCAAAACATCTTTCTGCCACTTGAAAATGTGCGCGTCAGCGATAAGGTCTACTTAACGGATATGGAAAAAGTCTACACGTACAAAGTTGATTACAAAGCTTCAATCAGTCCATACGACGTAAAAGTCATCGATGATGTACCAGGTCGTAAAATGGTGACACTGATTACCTGTGATAAAACGGTCCGCAGATGGTGTATTCAAGGTGAACTCGTGAAGGCCCAAAAGGCAACAAAGAAAATGTTAGCTGTTTTCGGGAATTAACCCGGGAAATAAAAGACTGCCAGTGAGTTGAAATGCTTTAATAGCAGGGATGCAACAGATTTGTTGCTTGTTTTTGTGGGGGTTAATTCGTTAAATTAGGTTTATAGCGGAGGTGGCAAAATGTCAGTTGGGAATGCTTTAAAGGAAGCTAGGATGAATGTTGGGGTGACGCAGGAACAAATTGCACAGAAATTGTTTGTTACACGTCAAACGGTTTCTAGATGGGAGCAAGATAAAACATTACCAAACGTTCATGTTTTAAAAACACTTAGTGTGCTTTATGGTATTCCAATTGATTTCATGTCTGGCATTATTCATTATTGGGCTTGTGCTTTATCCAGTCGCTAAGAAGATATCAGGAATGGTTGTTAGCTTTGGTAAACAATATGTTAAATATAATCAAAAGGCTCTATACGCATAAACATAAAAACGTCATCTATTGGATGACGTTTTTTATTTGAAAATCATTGGAATGAGGCCACCTACTAAGAATAGAATAATCAATACCCAAATGACTTTTCCGAGTGGGTGATTCGGGTTAATCGTTAAGCCGACCCCAATTGGCTTAGGGATAATTAAGGGCTGTTTAGCATGCGGTATAATTGGATAAAATTGGCGTGTTTTGAAGTAACTGAAGCCAATCAAAACAACCGCAACGCTTAAAGTTAATAGCCCAGACATTGATTCGGTTAAGACTGCAGGGAAAAAGGCGTGGACGATTAAAATCACAAGTAATGTCCCTAATGAGAGTCCTAATCTCCAATCAACAACGTGGGATTGTTTGATTTGTTTAATCAGTTGATAGTCATCAGAGACTTGTTGGACATAACCATCGTGTCGTCAATTGTTAGAGAATAAAGTTCACTGATGGCAATTAACATGGGGACATCCGGATAGTTCTTACCGGTTTTCCAATTGGAAATTGTTTGCCGCGTGGTGTGCAATTGGTCAGCAACGGCTTGTTGGGTTAAGTTCAGTGCCAGTCGGCGTTCTTTTAAAATGGTAGCAAGCATAATGGTTAAACCTCCCTAAATGATTAGCTCTAGCATAACGGTAGATTGTCAGAATGAAAAGCAAGTGATACTTGCAAAGCAGGAAATAGCTAGTTTTAAACGTGGGGCACTTATTTGGTGCGTGTTATTTTGTTAATTGTAAGCTATGATGCAATTATTGAGGAGGTGGCAAAGTGAGTTTTGCAGCAGAATTAAAGAGGAATCGATTAGCGCAACATCTGTCACAACAAGACTTGGCCGATCAATTATTTATTTCAAGGCAGACTGTTTCCAAATGGGAAAATGAAGTGAGTTATCCAGATATCGATAAATTAATGGCTATCAGTAGTTTGTTTGGCGTAAGCATTGATTATCTACTAGGCAATGATTCGAAATTGAAGGAGAGTGTGTTAATGAAAAATAAAATTTATCGGGTACTCAAAACCAGTTTGAAATATGTTGGTGCGATTGGCATCTTCGTTTTAGTTTTTTCGGGCGTTAATGCATGGTTGAACCGACCAACTGAAATGCAATTATCAGATTTAAAGATTAACAATACTTTTTTTGAAAAGAAGGCCGGGCACCTTGTTTTAAATGTATATGGTGAATTGAAGCCGACCTTTGCCAGTTCGTCAGGTGGCATCTTCGGACCTTTAGAGAGTAAAGAAGGAACTTATAATCTCTCTAATGGGAAGCAAAATATCCAGATTTATGGGGAGAAGACGCGGAGTCCTTTTGGTAATAAAACAGTCGCATTTGAGATCCCAGAGGATGCCTATCATGAGATTAATCTGATGGAAAAGGATATCTACTTAGCTGATCGAAAAGGCGGCAAGGTAAAGCTGTACGATCATCGGACACAGACGCAGCCGTATAGTCATGATCAAAAGAATAGTAAGCAGATATTAAAGTTGATGAAACAATATAAGGATGTTGGCTACGGGGGAGAACTTAAAGAGTAGTCTAGAAACCATACATCATGTATACTTGATGGGTGGTCAGGGGTTTGAGCCTGTTTCACGTGAAAATGCCAGTATACCAGTAGTTATAGGGGTTTTATTACATAGTTTTTATGATTTGAATACGTCTTTGAATACGGTTTGTTAGAAATCTAAGAAATTAACCAGCTTTTGGACGGCCTCTTTATTTTGGCTATTAGTAACATGAGTATAAATATTGAGAGTCGTTTGGGCGTCCTCGTGACCTAGTCTTTCTTGAACCTCTTTGATGGATGCGCCAGCAGAGAATAAAGCCGATGCGTGAGTGTGCCTAAAGCCGTGAACTGTTATCTTTGGTAGGCTAGTACCATCTGTTAGCCGTCTAAGCCATTTAGAGGGTGTGTTTAGTGATTTAAAGGTATTCTTAGTTGTTGCAAAGATTAGCTGGCTAGGTTGGGATGTGTTAAAGCCTAGCATGAAATACATCCGCTTTTGGTCCATCTGCCATTTACGTAAATAGAATAGGGTTTGTTTATCAAGTGAGATTAGTCGGTTACCTTTCTTGGTCTTAGTCGCTTGGATAATCTGTTTACCGCCAGCACCTTGAGTTAACGTTTTGTTAATACTCAAGGTGCCTTTTTGTGTGTCTAAGTCATCCCAAGTTAGGGCTAAGCACTCGCCACGCCTAACACCAGTAAAGGCTAATACTCGAAATAACGTGTATTGTTCCAAGTGTTCATTAGGATCCATATTAGGGAATAGGAGCATAATATCATGACAAAAAACGTATTAGTTACCGGCGGTAACGGTTATCTGGGTCTGCACATTATCTTACAACTTTTAAATCAAGGTTATCACGTCCGTGCCACCTTACGCCAACTCGACAAACAAACCACCGTCCGCACCGCCCTAAAAGAAAATCAGGCGTAACACCGCGAAAATTTAAGTTTTGTCGCCGCTGATCTCACTCAAGATGCTGGCTGGGCGACAGCCATGCAGAACATCGACTACGTGCTAAGTGTAGCATCACCCGTTTTTTCCAATGACCCGAACAGCGACACAACTACCACCGAGGGTATTTTACGCATTTTAAAGGCCGCCCAACAGGCCCACGTCAAGCGTGTTGTCATGACCGCCAACTTTGGCGCCATCGGCTTCAGTAATCACGACCAAACGAGCATCACCACTGAAGCCGATTGGACTGATCCTAACGAAAAAGGCTTATCGGCCTATGAAAAATTCAAACTGATCGCCGAACAGGCTGCCTGGCAGTTTATTGAACAAAGTCACGGCAGTTTAGAACTGACTACGATCAATCCGGTGGCGATCATGGGCCCAGCATTAGACGCCCACGTTTCTGGCAGCTTCGATCTATTGAAAAATTTACTTAACGGTCGTCCCAAAATGATTCCCAATATCCCACTCAATCTGATCGATGTGCGCGATGTTGCTGACTTACACATTCGTGCGCTGACCGCACCTTACGCTGGCGGGCAACGTTTTCTGGCTAGTGCTGCTGGTCAGATATCACTACCAGAGATAGCAGCACTGATTCGCCAAAAACGACCGCAAATTGCCCAAAATATTCCCACTAAAACGATGCCGAACTTGCTTTTAAGCAGCGCTGCTTTGTTCAACCAGACCGCCCGCGAAGGCAATTTATTAGTGCACGTCAATCGTCAGTTGAGTACCCAAAAAGCGCAAGATATCCTAAAATGGCAGCCACATTTTGATAATACGACCATCGTATTAGATAGCATTGACACGTTAATTCAATATGGACTACTGCCTTAAATTATAAATTTATTTTTATCACCCCCTTGACAAACACTTAAAATCGCGTTAAATTATATCCACATGATAAATCAATGAGAAAATTAAACGCTGTGATAAGAAAAGTATAATTGTATTCACCAGTTAAGCGAGCGTCGTTTGGTGCAAGGACGTCAAGGTGCGACAATTAGAAAATCATCTTTGAGCGATGGATGCGAAGTTTGAGCGTTCATTGGGGGCTCCCATTATCGAGCTAGGGTATTTCGTACCAATTGGTGCTTGTACCCGAAGAGGCTGTTTTCGTGAGAAAATGGCAAATCAAGGTGGTAACACGTTTATTAACGTCCTTATCTGAAATTAATTTTTCAGGTTTGGGCGTTTTTTGTTTATCGTGATCATTCCCGTGCAGGATGATCGCCGCCATTACTAAAGTCGACTTAGCAATGGCAACACTCATGATTTAAACGTGGGGCAACAGACGCTTAGTCTTTGAACCACATTTCCACAAACCTACAAAATTTAAGGAGTGCTGCTTATGTTAGAGGAACGTAAACTCACTAAACGCGATTATTTCGTGGTTAGTTCAATGCTTTTTGGTCTATTCTTTGGTGCTGGTAACTTGATTTTTCCATTACATTTAGGCCAGTTAGTGGGACAGAATTGGGTGCCTGCCGCGCTTGGCTTCTTAGTCACTGGTGTGTTATTGCCATTATTATCCGTTTTAGCAATCAGTATCACTCGTTCCGAAGGTGTCTATGATGTTGGGCGGCCTTTAGGTCCGGTATTCGCGCTCTTATTCATGATCTTGATCCACGGCACCATCGGCCCACTTTTTGGTACACCACGGACAGCCACCGTTTCCTACACGGTTGGCTTAGCGCCACTAGTACCAAAGAATTTCCAAACAGTTGGTTTATTAGTTTTCTCCGCTGTTTTCTTCGGCTTAGCCCTCTTTTTCTCATTAGAGGAAAATAAAATCGTCAACAATATCGGTAAGTTATTAAATCCAGTTTTCTTAGTCTTATTAGCTGGCGTTTTCTTCTTAGCTTTTAGTTCACCAATGGGCCACGCCGGTGTTCAACACGCCACCGCTGCTTATACATCAGGCTCTTTCGTCAATGGTTTCTTGCAAGGTTATAACACGATGGACGCCTTAGCTGGCTTAGCCTTCGGGGTCACCGTAGTTACCGCCGTTCGCACTTTAGGCAAAAAACGCGCTAACAGTGTCGCGCTGGTCACTGCCCGTGCCGGCGTCTTCGCAATGGCAATGATTGCCGTCATCTACGTTGGTTTGATCTTCGTTGGCGCGATGTCCTTAGGTAAATTCAAAGTTTCCGCTAATGGCGGCATCGCTTTTGACCAAATTGTCAATCATTATATGGGCGTCGCTGGTCAGGCCATCTTAGCCACTTTGATCACCGTCACTTGCTTAACCACGGCGATCGGTTTAGTTGCGGCTTTTGCCCAAGACTTTCATAAACATTTTCCCAAAGTTAGCTACCGCACTTGGTTAGTTCTAACTACTCTGGCATCATTCTTGACCGCTAATATCGGTTTAAATCAAATCATCGCTTGGTCAACGCCAATGTTGATGTTCTTATACCCACTATCAATGGTCTTGATTTTGTTGTCAGTCGCTTCACCACTGTTCCACAAAGACCCAGTCGTGTATAAATTCGTTGTTCTCTTTACCGTTGTTCCTGCTTTTTTCGACATGGTAACTGCTTTTCCAGCGGTCGTCAGCCAAAGTAGCTTCGGTAAAGCGATGACTGGCTTCGAACAGGCATACTTGCCATTCGCCAACTACGGCTTAGCTTGGTTAGTCCCTGCCTTAGTCGGTGCCGTTTTAGGGGTTGCCGTCCACGTCTTCAAACGTGTTAGCGCCCGCAACACCGTTTCACAAACTGAATAGGTAAGTCAAAAAAACGTTCACTTGCGGTGAACGTTTTTTGGTTCTATACTTTTTCCTGTTGATAGCTTACTTAACATGGTAATCTATTAGCAGGATTTTTTAGTGCAAAATAAAAAAGGCCCATAAGCCTCGCACCTAAAAAATCCACCCACTACAGCATCATTTTTAAAGGACGTGAAAACTTATGGACCCTGTAGATAATAATATAAAATTTGCGCTCAGTATTAAAGACCCAAATGTAGTTTTTTACAAATATAACTATCAAGTGATTAAAGCTAAGCGCACAAAAGTATATATAGCCACGGTTAAGTTCAACCAGAAACATTGCGCTAACTGTGGCTTTTGCGAGCTAAGTCATAATGGACACTACGTATCACGCGTGACCTATCTGGCAGCGAATGCGAGTGAACCAGTTTATTTAGAACTCCATAAAGAACGCGTCATTTGTCGTAATTGTAAAGCGTCGTTTATGGCTACTTCTGATGTGGTAGACAAGTACTGTTGTATCTCCCGAGCCACGCGTCAGAAAGTGTTTATGAGTCTACAAGACGACCGCACTCAAGCTAGCATTGCGATCGATGCCGGCATATCAGTTAGCACTGTCTGTCGTTACTTAGACAACTATGATGACTTATTTCGCAGAAATCTTAACTATCTATCGGTTCATCTCGCCATGGATGAATTTAGCGGAATTGGTGGTCGGCTCCATTTCATCTGTATTAATGGCGCTGGTGAGCACGAAATTCAACAAATTCTGCCAGACCGATTCAAGCAAAGTATTACTGATTATTTTAAACAATTTCCAGCAAGTGTTCGAGCACGTGTCAAAACAGTTACCGTAGATCTAAATAGTTACTATCAAGACATTGCCAAGGCAATGTTTCCGCAGGCAAAAATTGTGATCGACCGCTTTCACATCGTTGCAATGATGACTCGAGTTTTTAATCAAAGTCGGGTGCAAACCATGAAAAAGTACAATAAAAGATCCTATGAATATCGCACGTTAAAGTTCGCCTGGCGGCTTTATTTGAAGTATGCCGGAAATCTAGATGAGGAACATGTCTTTTATGACCGACACCTGCGAAAACAACTCACACAACTAGAACGTGTAGAACAAGGACTGACAATTAACGAAGAACTTAAAGCATCGCACGAGTCGATACAAAGCATCATGGAAAACCTTAAGAATCAAGACAAAGACAAGCTTGTGGAAGATCTATATACAAATCAAAATACAAGTCCCTACATGAAAGCAGTGTTTCAAACGTTCAAAAAGAACTTAGTGGTTGTACTCAACGCCAGTGAATCGGACTATACGAATGGCCCAGTCGAAGGCATGAATCGAATGATTAAACAAATTCAACGCACAGCATTTGGATTCCGTAATTACCATCATATGATTTCACGTATTAAGTTACGGCAAATGAGAACAAAACCAATGAAAAAACAGAGTTGAAAGTCGCATGACTTTCAACTCTGTAAAAGCTATTCATCAACAGGATTTGACAAAGAGCCTCATTAATGAGTGATGCTTTTCTTTTTATTAAATATGATAACTTATTTTTAATGATTTATGCTATATATCATAAATTAAAAATTTAGAGACCATTCTCTTGATTAAATGTGTAAAACGATCACACATATACTGATCCGATTAGTCGAGTAATTCCCAAATATTGAAAGAATATTTTGAATCAATATAAAATTAGCTGGTTTTCAAAACCTGTTTAAAACTTGCTCACTTTATTAACTTCAATCTAGATGGTTCATGTTGATCATTGTGACAAAGGGTTCCTGAAGTTCTCTTATTTTTTAACCTATTTTTGATCATATGCTTCTTGGAATAATTGAACGATTTCTTCTTTGGTTCCTTTACGAGGATTTGAAAAAGCATTACCGTCTTTAAGCGCATTCTCAGCCATCAATTCAAAGTCTTCCGGTTTAGCACCAATTGCTTTAATGCTTCGAGGGATCTTGACATCATCACACATTTGGCGCATTGCTTTGATGGATAAGTCGGCAGCATCCCTTGTGGATAATCCGTCCGTATTTTCACCCATAATTTTAGCTAATTGTGCAAATCTTTCCGGTGCGGCAACAATATTATACTTTTCAACAATTGGAAGTAACATTGCACAGCAAACACCGTGTGGCGCATCATATTGACCGCCCAATTGATGGGCCATTGCATGAACATATCCCAAATCAGCATTATTAAAAGCCATACCACCCAACATTTCAGCTTCAACCATTTTGGTGCGGGCTTCAATGTTGTGACCATTAGCAACAGCTTCACGAAGACTTTCTTCAACCAATTTAATTGCTTGAATGCATTGACCATCCGTAATTTCATTTCGGTTGGTTGAAACATAAGGTTCAATTGCCTGAACAAATGTATCCATCCCTGTTGCAGCCGTCAATGATGCCGGAACATCCAACATTAACATTGGATCATTAAATGATACCAATGGAATATTTCGCCATGACACAACAACAAATTTCAATTTAGTTTTTTCATTTGTGATCACACAATGACGGGTCAGCTCCGAACCGGTCCCGGCGGTTGTATTAACAGCCATCAATGGTGGCAATGGATTTTGCAGCGTTTCGATTCCGGCAAGCTTGGTGATGTCATCACCGTTTGTCAAAATGATACCGGTCCCTTTTCCGGCATCATGTGAAGAACCACCACCAACAGTGATAATACTGTCACAATCATTATCTAAATAAACTTTCTTTGCTTCTTGAATATTTCGAATTTTTGGATTAGGTTCAACACCATCATAGATGGTATAAGGAACGCCAACTGCTTCAAGTGACGCTAATGTTTGAGCAACCGGTCCATTGTCCATTGACCGCAAAAACTTGTCAGTCACAATCAATGGCTTTTTCATATTTAACATTTTTGCACGATCGCCAATTTTCTTGATAACCCCTTTACCAAAGAAGTTGACACTCGGCATTAAGAAATCAAAGTTTTCTTTCATTGTAAAAGCTTCCTCCTAGATGGTTATAGTTTGAATCAATTTCATAATAGCATTTTCATACAATAATGCAAACTATTTCACAATCTTTTTAATGTTAATCCTATCTCAAGGCTATTTTAAAGTATAGGGCCCTTAGAAACTGTCCAATATCTATATATTTTTGCTATAATCTAGTGACAACTTTTTGAGCTTTTTATTGAACTAGTCATAGTTAGCCAGTAGAATTATCCAAAAAGCAAAGTTGTTCAATCTAACTAATTTGGGTATTGGCTAAGGGTATCAGGAATTAATTCAATCTTCTTGGCTTATCTACATCATCTATGACCGTCACTTTTAATTAGAAGTAGTTTTTTGTTAACGTTGGAATTATAATTGTTCTCTGACTCTTTTAAATTATAATTAACATTTGTAATTTATTACACAATACGTATTTAAATAAAGATAGTAACAGGCCTCTCAACGATCATTGAGAGGCCTGTTTGTGTCAAAGTACCTACTGAAGCAGGGATCGTATATTAATTAAAGAAAGTGCTTTTACTACCACAACTATTAGAAAGTAGCTCAATTGGTTTGATAATCAACATGGCGAATGGCGGCCAATGGAATAAATTGCGCTTCATCACCAATAATATTATCTTCTTGATAACCTAAGATATGAGTTGTTATTTCCAGTCGGTGGGGATCCTCAAGCTGGCATACATTTAATTGAAGGGTGACGATTAAATCTCGTTGATAGGCTGGATGTAAGCTGATTCCTGAGACAACTTTTAAGAGAGGGTATAATGAATAAATCATCTCTCAAAAGGAAGGAATTTTTACATGCCAACTCGTTACGACAAAGAATTCAAACAAAACATTATCAACCTATATAAGCAAGGCGAATCAGCTGCCCAACTGGCCAGAGAATATGGCATTGGCTATTCAACAGTTCATAAGTGGATCCAGGGCCAGGCCAAAACTCAATCCGGTAAATCGCCAGACAAAATCAAAGCGATGGAAAAGCGACTGGCTTTGCTGTCTGAGGAGAACGAAATCCTAAAAAAGCCCTGGGCTTCCTTGCGCAGAAGTAACCAATATCTTTGATTACATTCACCAAGAAAGCCATCACCACCAGGTAACCAAGATGTGCCGAATCCTCGGTGTTTCCAGAGCTCAGTATTATCGTTATCGATCCCCCAAACCTTCAAAACGCTGGGCCGAAGATGCGGGCTTGAAACAACGGATTCTGCGAATCTTTGCGGAATTTAAGCAGCGATACGGTGTTATGAAGATCCACCATGAATTGAATCTGGAACTTCAACCACTGCAGCTTCGGTGCAGTCCACGACGGATTTCCCGGCTCATGAAGGAACTGGATAGCCACTCCGTTACCGTCAATAAGTGGAAAGCGGCTTCGGCTTCCAAAACCAAGGTTGAACAGCGTCCCAACTTGCTTAAGCAGGATTTCTCGACCACTGGTTTAAATCAAAAATGGACCGCTGATATGACCTATATTCAAACGAAGCGTAATGGCTGGTGTTACTTATCAACCATCATGGACCTGCACTCACGACGGATTATCGGCTATTCGTTCTCAAAAAAGATGGCTACTGATTTAGTCTTAAAGACCCTTGAAAGCGCGGTTAAAAATCGAACCATTACTGGGGACCCGATTATCCATACGGATTTAGGATCACAGTATACCAGCGATGATTACAATCAACGTTTAACTGAGCTACATATCCGCCACTCATACAGCCGTAAGGGTTGTCCGTATGATAATGCGCCAATGGAATCCTTTCACGCTTCCCTCAAAAAGGAATGTGTTTATCCAGTGCCGGTCTTTGAAGATTATGAAACTGCCGCTGCCGTCCTTTTTGAATATGTGCATGCTTTCTACAATAGGAAGAGAATTCATAGTTCACTGGGCTACCAGACCCCCTTACAAGTTGAAATTGCAACACTTACGAGCCAAATGGCCGCCTGATTTAATGCTTTCCAGGGTTCAAATAAGTTATTAATCGCGATTAATGATTTATTTGAGCTGTGGAAGGTAAACGCGGTTCTGAATGTCTCTTAAAATCTGTCTCAAATATTGACTTCAATCCAGATACTTAGCCAATTATAGAAACAGTACAACGGAAAAATCCCATGCTAATTAACTTTAGATACCGTTGATTTTAACGAGATGTTGCCCAATCCATTTTTGGTTTCGGCTAATTGCATGGAAGCAATCTGAGGTACCGAAACGGTAGTTTAGAACCACTCTCCTGAATTAGAGTGGTGGTGTATGTGATGGATTTTATATATCCGACAACTTGGCGGACATGAAAAAAGCTACTATACCGTATCGTCCTGTTGGGCTAAAAAAGGTCGGTCCAAAATTGGACAGACCTTTTCCGTGAGTAAGATAAGCATATCCGCCCCCCTTTAAAATGATTTGCTAATCCCTTGGGGAGACAAACAACGAGAAGGGGTCAAGACTCCGAAGAGATGCGTTATATGCGTGTGAGGGTGGGGTAGTACGGCTGAAAATTAAGCCCTAATTAATTTTAGATGTGGCCAATTTTGGACATATGTTTCCAGTGGGATGCGCTTAGCCTCCTCATGGATCAACTTAGCGGAAAAGTCCGTTCGGTATTAACTTAGAATATAGATTGGCTCAAGTTTGAGCAAGTGTTTTTGGATAGAAACATAATGGCGTAACGAAACGTTACCCCTAAATATAATCTAGATTAAAAAATACAACCAAGCCAAAATTGGGCTCGTTTGAAACATATCCCCAAAACTGGAGACATCCCCTTATCTAATGAATACAGTCGCGATTTACGACGGAAACTAATGCTAGTAGTTGCTAGTATGATCCTTGACGGTCTATGTTTAATATAGGCGGTTGTTTAATGAAGTTAGCCCAAATTAAAAGACGGCCATTGATATGACCGCCTGCAGTAAGTTATGTATATGCCCCGTGCGTGATTTTTGTTGAATACGTGAATACGGTTTTGAATACGGTTTGTCGTATTCACTGTGAATACTAATCTGCTAAGAAGAAATAAAAAAGCCGTCATATCAATGCCTAAGCACCTCTATAACGACTTATCATGTATACTTGATGGGTGGTCAGGGGATCGAACCCTGGACCCACGGATTAAGAGTCCGTTGCTCTGCCAGCTGAGCTAACCACCCATATGATGTCTCGCCTTACGACTTAAATATCATAGCATATTAAACAAACTTTTGTAAACAGTTATTTGTATTTTTTTTGAATAAAGTTACTGAGCGCGTAAGAATTAATCGTTATAGGGATTAACAATGTCGTTAATCCAGTTGGTAGGAATTGACCTAATTTTGAATTGCCTTCTGAAAATGAGTATAATAGAAGGCAAAGCATCCACATTCAAGGAGGATCCGCACATGGCTAAAAAAATACTAGTCGTTGATGATGAAAAACCGATCTCTGACATTGTTAAATTTAATCTAACCAAAGAGGGTTACGAAGTCTACACGGCTTATGATGGTGAAGAAGCCTTACAACAAGTTGAAGAGGCTGTCCCAGATTTAATTCTATTAGATCTGATGTTACCGAAGATTGATGGGCTAGAAGTGGCCCGCCAAGTGCGTAAATCGCATGATATGCCAATTATTATGGTGACGGCTAAAGATTCTGAAATCGATAAAGTGATTGGCCTCGAACTCGGTGCCGATGATTATGTGACGAAACCATTCTCAAATCGAGAATTAGTGGCGCGAGTTAAGGCTAACTTACGCCGGCAAGGTACAACGAGTCAATCAGATAAAGAAGCAAATGAAGAAAATCACGAGATTAACATCGGGGATTTAACGATCCATCCTGATGCTTATATTGTGTCAAAACGGGGCGACAAGATTGAATTAACGCATCGTGAATTTGAATTATTACATTATTTAGCTAAACATATCGGCCAAGTGATGACCCGTGAACATTTATTACAAACGGTTTGGGGGTATGATTACTTCGGTGATGTCCGGACAGTCGATGTGACGGTCCGCCGTTTACGTGAAAAAATTGAAGACAACCCCAGCCACCCAGAATGGTTAGTGACACGCCGGGGTGTTGGTTACTACTTAAGAAATCCTGAGCAGGAGTAAATTTGCCGCATGAATAAGAAAATTCGGTTGCTACAATCGATTCATTTTAAAATTGCCATTGTGTTCGTATTGTTGCTGCTGGTAACGTTGGAAGTTATCGGCGCTTCTTTTGTGAAGCAACTGGAATATCAGAATGTGCGTGATTTTAAGCAATCCTTACAAGTGACACCCTATATTCAAAACCAACTCAGTAATGAGTTACTGAATAATAGTGGTAATGCGAACAAGAATATTAAAGAGATTATTGGCGATATGGGCAATTCTGCCGAAATTCAGGTTGTCGATAATAAGGGCACCATTCGAGGTGTCACGAACTTGAATAAGCAAAGCACCGTTGGTCAAAAGACGCGTAACCCACGGGTGAAACAGGTTATTTACTCTGGGCATACCGAACAAGAAGTGGCATACAATGAGAGTCTAGGGAGCTATTATACAGCAATCCAACCGTTGACGAACCCAAGTGGGGATGGTAATACCGTTGTGGGCGCCGTTTATATTCGGGCTAGTATGGAAGATGTTTACAAGAGGATTTCGTCGATTACCGTCATTTTCTTAACCTCGTCTTTAGTCGCTGGTTTATTAGGGATGGCATTATCGATTGTTATTTCCCGGGCAATTACCCGACCAATTGATGAAATGAAGAAACAAGCGATTCAAATGGCGCGAGGGGATTACTCTGGTCAAGTTAAGATTTATGGTCAAGATGAACTGGGGCAACTCGCGATTGCGGTCAATAACTTATCAGTCCGGGTTGAAGAGGCGCAAGAAGCGTCAGAGTCGGAACGACGGCGACTTGATAGTGTGCTCAGTCATATGACTGATGGGGTCATTGCGACTGATCGACGAGGCAATATCACGATTATCAATGAAACTGGCCAAGATTTTTTAAATGTGACACGCGATGAGTTACTGGGCCAGTCATTGCTTAAAGTTTTACGAATCAGTGATGAATATTCTTTGCGCGATCTATTAGAAACGCAACAGGACATGGTCTTGGATTTCTCAGAACAACAAGATCACGACTTAATCTTGCATGTTGATTTTTCATTAATTCAAAAAGAAACCGGCTATATCACCGGTTTAGTTTGTGTGCTCCACGATGTCACCGAACAACAAAAGAATGAACAAGAACAGCGCGAATTCGTTTCGAATGTGTCTCACGAATTGCGGACGCCATTAACAAGCGTGCGGAGCTATATTGAAGCGCTGAATGATGGCGCATGGCAAGATCCAGAGCTAGCGCCCAATTTCTTAAAGGTGACCCAAGAAGAAACTGATCGGATGATTCGAATGATTAACGATCTATTGAGTTTGTCACGAATGGATCAAGGAACGGCAAAGATGAATCTCGAATATGTTAATTTAAACGAGTTCTTTGGGTATGCACTGGATCGGTTTGACATGATGATCAAGCGGGATCAAGAGCACGAAGATGATTTGCCTAAACTGACAACCAGCACAGGCAAACTACCAACAGATGATCCGAATAAGAAGTACAGTATTACACGAGACTTCACTAAGCGGGATTTATGGGTTGAAATTGATACCGATAAATTTATGCAGGTGATCGATAATATCATGAATAATGCGATTAAATATTCACCAGATGGTGGCGTGATTACGTGTCGCTTATTGGAAACACATCGTCACGTGATTTTAAGCATCTCTGATCAAGGATTAGGGATTCCACGGAAAGACCTTGGTAAGATCTTTGATCGCTTCTACCGGGTTGATAAGGCCCGTTCTCGTAAACAAGGCGGGACTGGTTTAGGCTTGGCAATTTCTAAAGAAGTGATCGAAGCGCATCGTGGGCGTGTTTGGGTTGATAGCCAAGAAGGTAAAGGCTCGACATTCTACATTTCGTTGCCATATGAACCAATTGATTCTGATGGAGGTGATTGGGATGCGATTTAATAACTTTTTAATGCGCGTTATACTGATTGCTGCCATTATCGTCAGTATCGGGCTATCATGGCTAATCTGGACCAGTAACGCGCATTATGAGCGCCAAACGGACAGTCAAACCACCACTAAGTCAACAAGTCGTAAGACAGAACGAAAAATCGGTGATATCTTCTTGCCGACGCAACTATTGTGGCGGACAGACAATCAGAGTCAGTTGATTTATAACTCAAAAGAGAGTTTGATTCCACAGTTTAAAGCGACTTTAAAGCTTGCCAAGTCGGCACAGTTTAAGCAAGTTAAGCTAAGCGAAGACGATTATTACCAGGCAATTAGTGAGGATCATACATTGACCCTTTTATATCCTGATAATATTTCGTACGCTATTTTAAAAAAGGTCTTCAGTTATCAGAATAATAATTTAGGTCAAAACGTGACATTCAATCGGATTCGAATCACGTTGGGCACACAGCCTAAGTTGTGGTTGATGAATGATCAAAGTCATCAAGTGTACCAAACGACACTCAATGGTTTTTCACAAGCTCGTGTGAAAAAGGTGCTTAAAAATGCCGATGTGCATTTGAAAGTGACCGAAAAAATGTTGAATCACAAGCCATTACTCTATGTGGCAGCGGATCAAACGTTGTTGCCTTATAGTTATTTAGTTAATCAACAACCCGAAAATTATTACATCACAACGCTGTTGAATCAACAAAATATGGATAATATTGATACGAAAGAACAAGGCAATAGTGCGATTTATACGGATGGGACGGACAGCAATTTGTATAAACGCCTAACGATCAACCATGATACCGATGAAATTTCGTTTGTGAAGTATGAAAATGAGAAATCACCAAGCACATTAACAAAGAGTTTTGAAGCCAGTTTTGATGCGCTTTTAAAGACAGGCAATGCCCTTTCAGGGATGCGTTTCTATAGTTATGATAAAGCAACGAATTCGACTGCTTATCGGACCTACGTTGAAGGATTCCCAGTCTTTTATCAGACTAACTTTGGGAGCGTGAAAGTACAATTCTTACCAACTGGTCAAAAGATTGATTTTTCAAATTATAGTTTGCAAGTACCCGTTCCTGCTGAAGACAAGCAAGTCACATTGCCAAGTACCGAGTCTGTTTTGAATCAATTGACAAGTAATGGTTTCTTGCTAGAAAATGTGGAAAACGTGCAAGTCGGTTATGAATGGACCAAAGAAACCAGTAACGAACAAGTGATTGATTTAAATCCAACCTACTTTGTACAGTATAAAGGGGTTTGGCGTAGCTTATCCGCATTGATGGCGCAAAAAGCTGAATTAACCGAAGGGAGTTAGATGAATGGATTTTCGCAGAATTGAAATGATTTTTATCGCCATTTTTATTGCGCTGGATATCTATCTATTTGCCTCGCTGAAAGGCAGTCAGACAATAACGTCGACGGCGATTACTAGTGGTTCACAGACTAGCCAGATTATGAAGGCTTTAAAAGACGATCAAATTTCAGTGAAGAAACTCTCTAAGCGCCGAATGGATGGTTATTATTTAGCCAGTCGACAAAAAGATCAGACATTATTAGAAACGGCGAGTGCCAAACTAACCGGTCAAACTGTTTCGTTTGATAAAGCGCGCATGACACTGACGAGTGAATTGGATAAACCACTGACTTACAAAAAAGGGAACCAAAGCTTAGCCGTGGCGGCCTTTATGAAGGAACCAGACAACGTGATTCAAGCGGAGGACTACCGCTATTCACACGCATTATCGAGTGATCAACAAGTCGTATATGTGCAAAAAGTCCCAGGCGGGCAGATCATGGATGAACATGGTCAGTTGATTTTTACATTAGAAGACGGGCAGATTAGTCATTACACGCAAACTTACACGAATAAGATTCAAGTTTTGCGTGAAAAAGAAAGTACGAAGGTGACTGCTCAAGACGCGGTCATTGATTTATATACAGATAATGAGATTCCGAATAACTCACGCATTATGTGGGTGAAACTCGGATACAGTGCTTTGTTGGACGCCAATAGTAGTACGGTGTACGTGCCAGCTTGGCAAGTGGCCATTGAGAATAAGAATTCTAAGAGTGTCGTCGTTAAGCGGATTAACGCCTTTACCGGTGCGCTGATGAAGAACCGTAGTGAAATTTAGTTGTTTTAGAAAGAGACCAAGGGGATAGAGCAAAACATGGTAGAAAAAGACGCAATGCAAGTCAGTGTGCTCGCAAGCAGTAGTTCTGGCAACACAACGTATATTGAAACACCTAATCATAAAGTGTTAGTCGATGCAGGAATGAGTGGGAAACGCGTGCAAGATTTAATGCATAGTATTGGCCGCGATCTTAAAGATGTGGACAGTTTATTAGTGACCCATGAGCATCGCGATCATAGTAGTGGTGTCGGTGTTTTGGCCCGGCGATACGGAATAGACGTGTACGCAAATCAACCAACATGGGATGCGATGGCTTCGATTATTGGTGAAGTGCCTGCTGAACACAAGCACATTTTTGAAATGGGTAGTACCTTGTCAGTTGGTGATTTAGATATTGAAAGTTATGGGGTGTCACATGATGCGGCTGCTGCCCAATTCTACCAATTCCATCATAATAACCGTGCCTTTGCAATCCTGACCGATACGGGTTATGTCTCTGATCAAGTGCGTGGGACAATTGAAAATGCGGATGCTTATTTAGTGGAATGCAACCACGATTTAGAGATGCTTCGGATGGGAAAGTATCCTTGGTCATTGAAACAACGGATTCTCAGTGATACCGGCCATTTATCGAATGAAGATGGGGCATCCGCTTTGATGTCGTTTATGGGGAACCAGACTAAACGCGTTTTCCTAGGCCACTTGAGTCAAGAAAATAATATGAAGGAACTGGCCCATTTGACGGTTGCGTCGATCTTAAAGGAACATGATTATGGGGTGGGAACAGACTTTGAAATTCTAGATACTGATCCGGCAGTTGCTGATCCATTGTTTGCCGTGTAATTAGACTGAATAGAAGACATTTTAGTTGTTTTTGCGAAATAAGTTCGCTAAAATGCGGATTAGAAAAACAATTTAATATTCGTAACTTGTTCATAATTTTTTCAAATTTACATTCTATGATAGAGATAATCAATAAACAGAATTTATTAGAAAGTTTGGGTGAATTAGTATGAATCAGAATTCAGGATTAATGAAAACGGCTGTTGTTGCCGTTATTGCAGCACTAATCGGTGGTGGCGTTGCTGGTTATGCCGGTTCAAAGATGGGAAGTAACACTGTCTCAAGCACTGCCCAAGTACCAACTAAAGCAGGTGCCACTAAAATTAGTAATATCAAAGTCAACTCATCTTCACAAACAACAACTGCCTTTAATAAGGTCAATAAAGCGGTTGTGTCAGTTGTTAACTTGCAAAAACAACAAGATAATTCAGGCGATTTGAGTGCGCTCTTTGGCGCGGATAGTACCAATAAAAAAAGTAGTAGTAGTGAGCTTGAAGAATCGAGTGAAGGCTCAGGTTTAATCTACGAAAAGAAAGATGGTAAAGCCTACATTGTCACGAACAATCACGTTATTTCTGGCTCAGATAAGTTGGAAGTCATCCTTAGTGATGGCACAAAAATTGATGCTAGCTTAGTCGGAACGGATGCCGTTTCTGATTTAGCCGTTTTAAAGATTGATAGTGCCAAAGTGACGAAGACCGCAACGTTTGGTGATTCTGACAGTATTAAACCTGGTGAATCAGTACTCGCGATTGGTTCGCCTTTAGGCTCAGAATATGCTACTTCTGTTACCCAAGGGATTATTTCAGCAAAGAAACGGACGATTGATGTGACGGATGAAACAACCGGTCAAGCGACTGGCCAAGCAACCGTTATTCAAACTGATACAGCGATTAACCCTGGGAATTCAGGTGGTCCGCTAGTTAACCTTGCAGGACAAGTCATCGGGATCAATTCAATGAAGTTAGCTTCTAACGGGAGCACAACGGTTGAAGGGATGGGCTTTGCCATTCCAAGTAACGAAGTGGTCAAAATTATTAACCAATTGGTTGCAAATGGGAAAGTTGTTCGACCAGTGCTTGGGATTAGCGTCATCGATTTGACGAATGTTTCATCAACGCAACAATCATCAGTCTTGAAATTACCAACCTCTGTGAAGAGTGGGGTAGTTGTTGCATCAGTCAATGCCAACTCAGTTGCTAAGAAGGCAGGGATTAGTAAATACGACGTCATTGTTGGTTTAGGTGGCAAGGATATCACAAGTGTTGCTGATTTACACACGACACTTTACAGTTACGATATGAATAGTACGGTTGAAATTCAGTATTATCATAATGGTGAATTGAAGAAATCAACAGTGAAGTTGACTGAAGCAGCATCAACAGATAGTACAACGGCAGCAAAATAAATTAAAGCCGCCAGCATCAATTAGATGTTGACGGCTTTTTATTTTGGTTAAATTCAGACTAAAGTGGCAGGAATGTTAAGTTTTAAAAATGTCAATGTGGATAGTAACCTGGGAAGAAATCCGAGCGCCTGTGGATAAGTCTGTGGATTGTGGGTATAACACGGTTAAAAGGTCTTTTTAGTTATCCACAAAAAAATTAACAGGCGGTGGATAACTTTTTTAAAATTATTATAAAATCAGAACAACGCTGATATAAAAGGATTTGTAACCGGATAATTCGAAGAACGAACAATCAAAAAAGGGTGGATAACTTTTTTATTAAATTTAACGAAAAAATTTAGGTGTCGGTTATTTGGTATCAAGAAAAATTCGAGATACCATATTTGGGACGAACACCTGTGCATATGTGGACAACTTTTGTGGATAAGCAGTACTTTTCGGTGAATTACTGTGAATGGCTTTTTTTCTGCATTGTTTTCTCATAAAATGTAAGTAACAGTAGGAGGCTATTTATGAATATTAAAGTAATCACAGTTGGTAAATTAAAGGAAAAGTATTTAAAAGCGGGGATCGCGGAATATGCGAAACGGCTCAGTAAGTTCTGTAAGTTCGAAATGATTGAAGTCGCGGATGAAAAAGCGCCGGAATCATTGAGTAACGCGGAAATGACCAATGTCAAAGACAAAGAAGGCGAACGAATTCTTAATAAGATTAAGGATAAGGAGCACGTGATTGTTTTGGCAATTCAAGGCAAGGAACGCGCTTCAGAAGAATTTGCACAAGAAATTCAAGATTTAGCAACCTATGGCAAATCAGATATCACGTTTGTCATCGGTGGGTCGCTTGGAACGAGCGATGCCGTTAATAAACGCGCCAACGATGCGCTATCATTTGGCAAGCTCACGTTACCGCACCAATTGATGCGTTTAGTATTGACCGAACAGATTTACCGGGCGTTTATGATTAATCAAGGAAGTCCGTATCACAAATAAAAATAAAAAAAGAAACCCCATGGGTGAAGTGAACCCCAAATATTGGACGAAACTTTAAGCAGCTTTCTGGGTTGTAAAAATTCGATATTCAATCGGACTTTTACAACCCAGTTTTGTTTTAATTCTTGAAAAATTATAATCATCAATCCAAACCGATATTTGTGAAACTAGCGTTTCATAAGTATCGGTTTCTTTTTGGTAGAAAGCTTCGGCTTTCATAATATGGAAAAAGCTCTCCATTGCTGCATTATCCAAACATGTTGCTTTGCGAGACATACTTTGAAAAATGCGATGTTCTTTCAAGATATGAGTCCAATCTTGATGCTGGTATTGAAATCCTTGATCTGAGTGGACTGTTGTCCGGTATTTTAAATTCTTAGGGATTTTCTTAACTGCTCGATTCAAAACAGTTGTAGTAAATTCAACAGTAGGGTGTTTACTAACTTGATGGCTGAGAATTTCACCTGAGAATAAATCATAAATACATGTGAAATAGGCGCGTTCATCAATTGCCTTGGTTCCCTAGCGAACTTCAGTAACGTCTGTTACTAGTTTTTGATAAGAACGATCAGTGAAGAAACGACGGTTGATCAAGTTCTTAGCAACGGTGCCAACATTGCCTCTATATGAATTATATTTACGAGTACGTTTGTTAAATGCAGTTGATAGTAATTGCAGTTCTCGCATTAAGACAAGTACTTTTTTATAATTTGGTAGATTGTAAAATTAATCCGAACGCTGTTCGGACAAAAAAGATCAGCTTCCTTTAAAATGGTGTTTACCACAAACCCATCTTTTAGGAGCTGATTTTTTGTCTAGTATAACCTATTCCGAACGAATTAAAATCGAAACCTTTTGTGAACTAGGGCTGTCCAATATCCAAATGGGCGTTCGGCTGAACCGATTACCGTCAACAATTTCTTATGAATTATCTCGATGTCAACCTTATCAGGCTGAATTAGCACAAACAGATGCCGAATACAAGCGATCACGATGTGGTCGGAAAACTAAGCTGAGCGATGAGTTAAAGCAAAAAATTCTCAACCATTTAC
>NZ_JBJKTM010000017.1:0-38478 GCF_046580785.1 Latilactobacillus sp. VITA-14 | reverse complement strand
AGGTTTCGATTTTAATTCGTTCGGAATAGGTTATACTAGACAAAAGATCAGCTCCTAAAAGATGGGTTTGTGGTAAACACCATTTTAAAGGAAGCTGATCTTTTTTGTCCGAACAGCGTTCGGATTAATTTTACAATCTACCAATTATGATGATTTTTTTGATGGGCATATTAACTGATATTCGTTAATTAGATGACAATAATGGGAGGGAGAAATAGAATGATAACATCGTTACTTTAGTTTTATGAGAATATTCTAAAGATATTTAAAAATTTATTTATATCCAAAAATAGTTAATATAATGCGAATCTATAGTGAATTTCAATTAATATTAACATTGTTTTCCGTGGCTATGGATGGCATTGTTGTGTTAAGCACTGAATGGGCAACTTTTTACCAAACACTTACGCAAACACCGATTACGATTATTGCTAATGCGGTTGAACTACCTAAGCAATACAAATACCATAGTCAGTCTAAACAAATTATCACACTGGGGCGCTTAGGCGAACGTAAGGGCACCTACGATATTCTAAAATTAGCAGGGGTGATTCAATCCCGTTTTCCGGATATTCAATTTACGTTGTATGGTGATGGTGAACAGGGGAAGGTCCAGCAAGAAATAGACCGCCTAAAGTTAACCAATGTGCGCCTTGGTGGCTGGTTAGCTTTGGCGGATCTCAATACCGTTATTCAAGAAAGCCTGTTACACCTATTGCCCTCATATCAAGAAGGCTTACCAATGGCAATTTTAGAAACGATGGCTTATGGAATTCCCAATTTAGCTACGAATGTCGGGGACATTCCACAAGTAATTGAGAATCATGTGAGCGGGGATTTGGTGACACCAGGAGATGACGCTGGCTTAGTTCAACAACTCAGTGATTTTCTAGGTAGTCAGATGCGACGTGAAACATATTCACGAAATGCCCGGCAAACGATTAACGACTGTTTCTCATTGCAACAGTATTTTAGCCGGTGGCACCAGTTTTATCAAAGGATTATGAATGAAACGGAGGAGGAATAATGAATTCTATAGCGCAATCGACTGATAAATTAGAGTTGATTAATTTCTATCATGAGATGGCTCAAATTTCAGCAAACATTAGTCAAATTTTAAATGAAGACGGAGTTACCATCGAACAAATTCGTATTTTACAAACATTAAAACGCTATAAAGGTATTAATAATAGTAAGATTGCACAAGTATTAAAAACATCTACCGCAGCATCTTCAAATAAATTACGTAAATTAGAGGATCAGGGGTATATCAGCAAACAATATGGCAAACAGGATGATCGTCGAATTGTTGATATAGCAGTTTCTCCCGCTGGAGAATCAATTTATCGTCGATTTGAGCAGGCGTGTGAAACTTACATTAAAAGTATTACTGAATCAGATAAGAAAATTAGCATGCCAGAATTAATGCAGCTGTTTGAAATGACAAATAGACTTGCTAGAAGTATTCGGACAACTGAAATTGAATAGACAAAAAAAGTGCCCACAAACGGTTAAATTTGTAGGCACTTTTTTTGATTTATTTTTGTTCAGCATGTTTTGCTGCAATTAATGAACGATAGTTGAATAGTAAGTTTAAGATGACAGCGCTGAGACTGCCGACTACTAAGCCGTTGCCTAGAATTGTGCGAACACTCGTTGGTAGTGATTGGAGCAAGGTTGGATGAATTGCTACCCCTAAGCCTAAGCCGATTGAAACGGCAGCGACTAGTAAGTTGCGGTTATCATCAAGATCGACTTTGTGTAACATCTTAATGCCTTGAATCCCAACAGTGCCGAACATAACGACCATCGCGCCCCCTAAAACAGCGCTTGGAATAATGGTTGCAACGGCCCCAATCTTAGGTAATAATCCTAAGATGATTAAGAAGAATGCTGAGTAGTAAACTGGTTTTTTCGTTTTGATACCGGATAATTGAACAATCCCAACATTTTGTGAGAACGTTGAGTAAGGGAAGGTGTTGAACAATCCCCCTAAGATAGCGGCAATCCCTTCAGCGCGGAAGCCCCGCTTAAGATCATTGCTAGTAATGTCGCGCCCAACGATTTCACCAAGGGCGAAGAAGACACCGATTGATTCAATCATGGTCGTTAACGCAGCCAATGACATTGAAACGATTGATGACCATTCAAAACGAGGTGTTCCGAAGTAGAATAATTCAGGTAATTTGAACCAACTTGCTTGACCTACTGGATCTAAGGACACAATCCCAATCGCAGCTGCGATTAAGGTCCCAGCAATAATCCCAATTAAAATGGCGATTTGTTGGATGAAGCCACGCCCCCAGATACTAAAAATCAGGATTAGGGCAATCGTTGAAAAACCGGCAATTAGGTTTGGTGTACTCCCAAACGACTTAGCAGCAACATCGCCACCGCCTAAGTTTTGGAAAGCAACGGGAATCAATGTGAATCCGATTAATGTAATGAGAGACCCTGTGACAACTGGTGGGAAGAGCCAACGCAAACGTGCAAACAAGCCAGAAACTAACAAGATGAAAATTCCGGCGCCAATAATACTACCGTACATAACGTCAATTCCGAGTTGGCTGTTAGTGCCGATGGCGGTTAACGGGCCAACGTACTCAACAGCACAACCTAGGACAACCGGTAATGCAATCCCGGTCAGTGGGGTTCGTTTTAATTGTAATAAGGTCGCAACCCCGCACATGAAAATATCGACTGAAACGAGGTAAGTCATTTGAGCGGCATTAAAATGTAATGCAGCCCCGACAAGTAATGGAATTAAAACATCGCCAGAATACATTGCTAGAAGATGTTGTAAGCCGAGAATCGCTGCTTTAATGTGGGGAAGCTTTTCATTTGGATTAGTTGGCTGTGCTGAATTTGAGTGTATATCTGCCACGAGTGTCCCTCCAAGATAATCGTTAAAATTTAGTTAACATTTAGTTTAGCACACGCCAATAGTGACTTCAATTAGAAATTAAGTAAAAAACGAATATAATATTCTTAAATAATCGCGATAGTTCGCCTTTGTGATGATGCACACCAACTGTTCGATGACAAAAGTGCTTTCTTACTGAATGATTCGCTTGAAAAAGGCGATAATTGTTCTTAAATTACCGAGTATTATGTTTCACATGAAACAATAATCTGAAAACTGGGAAGAATCTTGTTTTTTTAGGGTAAGTACGTTAAACTGAAAGGTATATGTGAAACAATAATGTTCCACGAATTAAACGCCTACTTTAAAGCATAGTTAAGGAGAAATAATGACACCAACGGCTTTTGCAGCAACGTTAAAAACATACAATATTCAAGTTTCACAAGCACAAATGGATCAGTTTGAATTGTATTTCAAACGACTTGTACAAGTGAACCAACAAGTTAATTTGACAGCCATTACAGAACAAGAAGCAGTTTATCTCAAGCACTTCTTCGATTCTGTCACACCAACTTTGTATCTTGAAAAACTACGCACTGAACCCCTTACGATTTGTGATATTGGTGCGGGCGCGGGTTTTCCATCGTTACCGATCAAAATTTTATTCCCGCAATTGAAGATTACGATTGTTGATTCATTAAACAAGCGGATTCACTTCTTAGAAGAATTGGTCCGTGAATTAGGTTTGTCTGATGTGACGTTGGTCCATGATCGAGCAGAACTGTTCAGCAACCCGAAGAGTCCATATCGTGAACAGTTTGATATTGTGACTGCCCGGGCCGTTGCTTCATTAAATGTACTGGCAGAATTCTGTTTACCAACTGTTAAAGTTGGTGGGCAGTTTATCGCATTAAAAGCCAGTCAAGGTGAAACGGAATTGGCAGAAGCCAACTATGCAATCGAAACACTTGGTGGCCAATTTGCACAAGACATTGCTTTGACGCTACCAGAAACAGATGATCAACGACATCTAATCGTAATTGATAAGGTTGCACCGACACCTGCCAAGTATCCACGGCGGGCTGGTGTGCCAGTTAAAAAACCGTTAATGGCTAAGGAGGAAAAATAATGGCACTCTCATTTTTTAATAAGAAAAAAGACGATAAAAGTATTAATCAAGTGATCAAAGTGCCGGTTTCAGCAATTGTGCCTAACCGGTTCCAACCACGAAAAGTATTTAATGCGGACAATATCGCCGAATTAGCAAGCACAATCGAACAACACGGCTTATTGCAACCGATTATCTTACGTGAATATGAAGATCAAAAATATGAAATTATTGCGGGTGAACGCCGTTTTAGAGCGATTCAAACCCTCAAATGGGCTGAATTACCAGCGATTGTTCAAACTATGGATGATCACGAAACAGCTTCAATGGCCTTGATTGAAAACTTACAACGCGAAGAATTAACCGCCGTTGAAGAAGCACAAGCTTATAAGGACTTAATGAAGCTGAACGACTTCACACAAGCCAGCTTGGCAGAAAAGATGGGTAAGAGCCAATCTTTTGTTGCTAATAAGTTGCGGCTATTGAAACTCTCACAACCCGTTCAAGAAGCCATCATGAATCATGAAATTTCTGAACGACACGGTCGGAGCCTTTTACGGTTGGATGAATTCAAGCAACAAATGATTTTACACCAAATCTTGGCTGAACAATTAACGGTTAAGGATACGGAAGCGCTGGTTAACAAGACGTTGAATCCTGAACCAGAATCAACTGAAGAGACAGTTGATGCAACCGATGACAGTTTAAAAGAAGCTACCACGAAGGCTAAAAAAGCGAACGATAAAGCAAAAAAAGCAATTGCCCATGATACACGCATTGCCGTCAACACCATCAAAAAGTCGGTTCAAATGGTTGAACAAAGCGGGATTGCCGTCAAAGCCACCGAAGAAGAACAAGATGATGTTTATCGGATTACGATCGAAATTCCAAAGCAATAAGGGAGGCTCATTATGGCACACGTTATTTCAATTGCAAATCAAAAAGGTGGCGTTGGTAAAACAACGACCACGATTAATCTAGGCGCTTGTTTGGCGGATGCTGGCAATCACGTGTTAATCATTGATTCAGATGCACAAGGGAATGCGACAAGCGGGATTGGGGTTCAAAAATCCCAAGTCGAAAAAGATATCTATGATGTGTTGGTCGATGAATTCCCACTAAAAGAAACAATTATTAAAACATCACATAAGAACTTAGACATTGTTCCAGCTACGATTCAACTTGCAGGGGCAGAGATCGAGCTAACATCACAGATGGCGCGTGAAATGCGCTTGAAGTTAGGGTTAGAACCAGTCTTAGCCGATTATGATTACGTTTTGATTGACTGTCCACCTTCATTAGGGCAACTTTCAATCAATGCCTTTACGGCAAGTAATTCAATCATGATTCCAGTTCAAAGTGAATATTATGCCTTAGAAGGATTGAGCCAATTGTTAAACACCGTTCGTTTGGTGCAAAAACATTTTAACCCAAACTTAGCGATTGAAGGCGTGTTGTTGACGATGTATGATGCGCGGACGAATTTAGGGGCTCAAGTGATTGAAGAAGTGCGTAAGTATTTTGGTGATCGGGTTTACGACACGATTGTGCCACGGAATACGCGCTTAGCAGAAGCACCTAGTCATGGCGTATCAATCATTGATTATGATCCAAAATCACGGGGCGCTGAAGTTTACCAAAATTTGGCAAAGGAAGTGTTAGCAGCTCATGGCAACTAGAAATGGAAAAGGATTGGGCCGCGGTTTGGATGCTGTATTTTCAGCGTTCGAAGGCCCTAATAAAAACCGGGCGG
Organism: Latilactobacillus sp. VITA-14; assembly: GCF_046580785.1. NCBI lineage: Bacteria > Bacillati > Bacillota > Bacilli > Lactobacillales > Lactobacillaceae > Latilactobacillus > Latilactobacillus sp. VITA-14. The sequence continues at coordinate 32,754 of NZ_JBJKTM010000017.1, read as the reverse complement.
ATGAATTAGTTGAAGAGATTGCACTTGATGATATTCGTCCAAATCCCTATCAACCGCGGAAGACATTTGATGAAGCGGCTTTGGCTGAATTAGCAGCGTCAATTAAGAAGTCGGGCGTTTTCCAACCAATCATTGTTCGCAAAAGTATTAATGGTTACGAATTAATTGCGGGTGAACGCCGATTCCGTGCGTCTAAGTTAGCTGGTAAAACAGCGATACCAGCCATCACGCGGCAGTTTGATGAATCCGCAATGATGGAAATTGCGGTCTTGGAAAACCTGCAACGTGAAGATTTAACGCCGTTAGAAGAAGCCCAAGCTTACGATACACTCTTGAAAAAGTTAAACCTGACTCAAGCTGAAGTATCAGAACGGTTGGGCAAGAGCCGCCCATACATTGCCAATTACTTGCGCTTATTGGGTTTACCCAATGACGTGAAGACGTTATTACAAAATGGTGACCTTTCAATGGGACAGGCGCGGACGTTATTATCATTGAAGAAAAAAAGTCAGATTAGTGCATTAGCGAAACGCACGATTGATGAAGGCTTAACGGTGCGACAACTAGAGCAGTTAATTAACCAGATGAACCAGATTAAAGCTGCGAAAGTGACGAAGACCAAGATTAAATCACCCTATATTCAAGCGAGTGAAAATCAATTGGTCGATAAATTTGACACCAAGGTCAATATTGCGATTAACAGCAAGGGTCGCGGAAAGATTGAGATTGATTACAGCACAGTCGATGATTTAAACCGGATTCTTGCATTGCTAGATGTGAATATCGATTAAAGTGAGGAGTCGAGCTAGATGTATATATTAGGCGATCTTGTTCAGATGAAAAAACAACATGCCTGTGGCACCAATCGCTTTGAAGTGGTGCGCTTGGGGATGGATATTCGAATTAAGTGCATGGGGTGCGGCCACGCCGTCTTATTACCGCGCCGTGAATTCGAAAAGAAACTTAAGAAGAATTTGGTGCCTGCAGCACAAGTCGTTGTTGCGGATGAACCCCACTATCAAGAGATGCAACAAGGTCCCAACCAAACTAATTTTTAAAGTAAAGGAAAGTGTAAAAAACTATGTCATTAACCGCAGGAATTGTAGGATTACCCAACGTCGGAAAATCAACGTTATTTAACGCCATCACGAAAGCAGGCGCCGAAATGGCGAACTACCCATTTGCCACAATCGACCCTAACGTCGGCATGGTTGAAGTCCCTGACAAGCGTTTAGACCGGATTCAAGAAATTATCCCGGCTAAAAAGATCGTGCCAACGACTTTTGAATTTACGGATATTGCTGGGATCGTTAAAGGGGCTAGCAAAGGTGAAGGGCTTGGGAACAAGTTCTTGGAAAATATTCGTCAAGTCGATGCGATTGTGCATGTTGTGCGCGCCTTTGACGACGATAATATTACCTCTGTTACCGGAACTGTTGACCCGTTAGACGACATCGATACAATTAACCTTGAATTGAGCTTAGCTGATTTAGAAAGTGTTACGAAGCGTTATGCGCGTGTTGAAAAGATTGCGCGGACGAAAGACAAAGACGCCTTAGCCGAATTCGAAGTGCTTAAAAAGATTAAGCCTGTTCTTGAAGAAGGCGGCTCAGTACGTTCAATCGAATTTAATGAAGATGAAGCGAAGTTAGTTAAAGGCTTCTTCTTATTAACATCAAAACCGGTTTTATATGTTGCAAATATTGCTGAAGATGCCATGGCTGATCCTGATAGTGTGGATTATGTTAAACAAATTCAAGCGTCCGCAGCTAAAGAAGGCGCCGAAGTAATTGCCATCTCAGCAAGAACTGAAGAAGAAATCGCCTCATTAGATGATGCCGATAAGGCTGAATTTTTGGAAGCCGAAGGGGTGACTGAATCAGGGTTGGATAAATTGATTCGTGCTTCATATCATCTACTAGGCTTAGCAACATTCTTTACCGCTGGTGGAAAAGAAACCCGGGCATGGACTTTCCGTCAAGGCATGAAGGCCCCACAAACCGCCGGTGTCATTCATTCCGACTTTGAACGCGGATTTATCCGGGCAGAAACAGTTTCTTTTGCTGATTTAGATCAATACGGTTCAATGCAAGCTGTTAAAGAAGCTGGCCGTTTACGTTTAGAAGGTAAAGAATACATGGTCGAAGATGGCGACATTATCGAATTTAGATTTAACGTTTAATGATAATTGAGGAGGAAGACAATTGGCTAAGAACGAACAACCAGCAGTAACCCCAGAACCAGTTGATATTGAAGGGTTAGAAGCAAAACTCAGTAAGAAAAATGCGGACTATTTATTTAAGTTCAAACGCGCATTAAATGCCGAACAAGTGCCAGCAGAACGCCAAACTGAAATCTTGGCAGAAATGTTACCAGAAATGGTAGCAGAACAACATAAGGGCAAGCCTGCAACACAAGTATATGGTCCAGTGACAACCAAGATTGATCAATTGTTGCACGCGCCAAAACGTCCTAAGCAAACATCACTTCAACTCCAAATGCTTGATAACGGCTTAATCTTTTTAATTATGTACCTAGCCTTTAACGGAATTGCGGCTTATTTCTCAACGAAGGGGTCAGCAACCAGCATTGGGATTACATCAATTGTCATTACGGCTGCGCTTGCAGGGATCATCATGACTTATCCAATGCGCTATACGCAAATGCCAAAAGAACAACGGCCACCATTTTGGAAGATGGCATTGGTTGTAATCGGCTTAACACTAGCCTTTGTTGCGGCATACGGTGTGACAATCTTGATTCCAAGTTTCTTGAATCCAGTCTTGCCACCACTTGTTCAAATCGTAATTGCAGCACTCTTAATCGGCGTGCGGATTTATATCAAACGCCGTTTTAAGATTACAGGTTCATTCTTCGGTTAATATTACCCGGGAAATAAATGGCAATTGAGGAGGATTTGAGATGATTAGCACTGAAGAACGGCAAATTGGGGCAGTCAGTACGTTGATTGTGGCCCCAAGTGGTCAAGAAAAAGCAGTATTACCAACTATCTTTGTATATCATGGTTGGACGCACCGTAAAGAGTCAGAATTAATGGTCGCCCACTTTTTAGCCAAGGCTGGTTTTCGCGTGGTCTTACCAGATGCGAAGTATCATGGTAAACGACATGGTAGTCAGCTCTTTTCTGAGTTAATGTTTGAATTTTGGGACATTGTGATGCAGTCGGTCACAGAGTTTGGTGAACTGGTTGCAACACTGAGCGCTGAAGGCTTAGTTGATCCTGAACGGATTGGTGTTACAGGGACTTCGATGGGTGGCATTACAACCGATGCGATTCTCACCCGATATCCGAATGTCAAAATTGGCGTTGATAAGATTGGCGCACCAATGCCTGTCGCACTTGCTAAATGGCAGGTTAGTCAATTACCAACGGCCTTGCAAACCAAGTATCAAGATGCGATTGAAGATACCCTAGCACGGTTAGCGGCGTATGACTTATCAATGCACGTTGATCACTTGGCAGGACGTCCATTGCATTTCTATCATGGAACTGCTGATACGATGGTGCCATATCAATTCACGGCAGATTTTATGACCGAAATTCAGGCGCAACCAAGTTCAGCCACTGCATTAGTGACATTAATGACGGAAGAAAATGGGCAACATAAAGTATCAGACGATGCCCAACTCAAAACCGTTGAACTGATGCAACAGTACCTACTTTAAAAATGAGAAAAGCCGCCAGAACGTAAATTGTTCTGGCGGCTTTTTTGATGGGGACACAAAAAAACCAGCCTTGGGGAGACTGGTTTCTAGCAGATCCGAAGATCTAAAAAGGAGTAGGGGGTACACGTATTACTTTGGGGGAATAATACGTGCGTGGTAGATTGCGTCTACCTTAATTTTACTTTGGAGGAGTAAAATGAAAAAGTTAAGTAGTATGAAATAGAAAAGATTCGCTTTTCTATACTCAATACTATAATGGGAATTTGTGAAGATTTTGTGACCAGAGGTTTATAGATTTATGAAAAAAGCAATAAGGAAAGTTTAAGGGTCAAAGAGTATGCTAAAATGAAGGTACTTTATAAGAGATCGAGAGATGATTGATATGACAAAGGGGACCGTTTTATTTGATTTGGACGGCACGATAGCCGATTCGCAAGAAGGCATCGTGAACGCCTTGGAATATATGATTGAGGAGTTATCATTGCCGACGCAAACCAAAGCTGAACTGGTCACATTCATTGGGCCACCCCTCAATGAAACAATTATGCATGAGTTTGGTTTAAATGCAGCTGCTACTCAAGAAGCTATTAAAGTCTTTCAAGCCTATTATGCGCCTAAAGGGTTGTATGAAAATCAACTTTATCCTGGCATGCGAGAAACCCTAGCGGCATTGCAAGCACAGGATTTACAACTGGCAATTGCGACTTCGAAACCAGAACCATTCGCTAAGAAGGTCATTGATCATTTAGAGTTAAGTGATTACTTTAGCGGTGTTTTTGGAGCAAGTGTTGATGAGACAACGCGGGTCAAAAAAGCGGATGTCATTACTTACGCATTATCAGAACTTGGTCTATCGCCACAAACCGCACCATTACTGATGGTGGGTGATCGCCAAAATGATATCTTGGGCGCTAAGCAAAACGCGATGAATGCAGTTGGTGTTAGTTATGGGTTTGGCACAATCGCGGAACTCAAAAAGGCGGGTGCTGTCCAAATTGTCCAACAACCCACCGAGTTAATCACATCATTACCGGCTAATCTTAAATTTTAGGTATGCTGTTGCGCGTTAGCGACCATTAAGGTATAAATCCGCGCGACATCTTTCGCATTGCCACGGAGCTCATAATCGGCGATAAACGGTGCATCGAATTGTACCGCATACCGTTTAGCAGTTAAGCAATATTGTTCGTTGAAGTTGCGGTTACCACTGCCGATAACGCCGTAGCAAAGGCGTGCGTTCTGCGCATAATCGATGTATTCGCCTAAGCTATTGGTCATTAATTCTTTAACGCCATTATCAATGCCGTTGCCACCATCTAAGTAAGTTGGAACGAACGCGTAAAACGGTTCGGTCTCCGTTTTAAAGGGGGTCGCATCCGAAATTTCTGTGAGGGTAATGGTTGGTAACGCTGGGTTATTAGCATGTTGTTGCGCCGCATAATCCTGTAAGTCCGTTACAAATGAACGTGTATTACCAGCAATTGAAATATAGAGAATCGTTAAATTTTTTAACATTGAATGGCCTCCTGTGACTGATAAGTTCACTTTAGCATTTAATGATTAAGAATCCTAGTCTTGAAGTTTAATAGGGTTCGTGAATAGAAAGGGTGTTTAATCAATGGAACCAATTAGTCGTTTGAATCAAAATCAACCAAGCGTGCGACCACATCGAGGTTTAAGTCGCTTTTTGACGTTCTTAATCTTTCTTTGCGTTTTCCTTGGCGTTGGTGGCATGATTCTCAGCCGGACAGTTTTGAGAGAATCATTTACGCAAGAACAGCTCAGTGAACCGAAGACGTTAGCTGCGATGACTGATAAAATTAACGTTGTTTTATTAGATGCGGCACAAAAAAATGGGCTACCAACTGAAGTCCAAGTCAAATTACTGACCCAATCTGATGTGCAGGCCGATTTAAAGAAAACTGTTCATAATATTTATATAGGACAAGAAAAGCTGTTACCCACAGCACAAATGATGGGACAACTTGCAGCCCATTTAGAAGCAGTTGTGCCTGAAAATACGTTGACGGAATCTTTAATTAAAACGGCAGTGGTTGCGGTTCAACCAACACTACAAGAATACCTCACGAACCAAATTGAAGCACCTTACTTAGCACCACTAGCGACTGAGATGGTGTTTGTTAGAAATGTGATCAATATCTTAACCTGGGTTGCAATTATTATGGGAATTGTTCTTGTACTAGTTCAATGGGGACTAAGTGGTCAATTCCGGTATGTATTAGGGAGTGTTGGTGCAAGTTTCGCTTGGAGTGGCTTATTCTTGGCACTAGGGGCGGCTGCGTTTAAATATAGTGGCATTGTTGAACAAATTGCTCAAAAAGCGGGCGATTTTAATCAAACAATTACCGACTATGGGTTGGCTGTTCTGGATTATGGTTTGAAGACAAGCACTATTGTTTTAATTGGCGGGGCGATTGTCTGGTTGGTTGTAACGCTTCTCCAAAGAGTACGACATTAAAAAAGATGACCTTTGCGGGTCATCTTTTTTAATAGGGCGTAATCACAATTTCATGGTTCAAGTAATTAGCCATGTAGATTTGTTGAAGACTGTAGCCTTGCTGTTCAATATCGGCGAGGAGCCATTCTTCAGTTTGATCGATTAATTCAAGTGCTTCTGAATTAATCTGGCCGTCCATAATCAGCGGATATTTAATCGTGGCGTCGCCTTTTTGCGTAATGGTTAATTGTCCGTTTTGTTCCAAGATTGCGCGACTGACCGTGCGAATATCGCTAATCCCGGCAATTCGGAGTTTAAACGACAGATCCTGTGCGGATAAACTATTCTTAGAGGCCGTTTGAACATCAATGTGGCCGTTGGTGATAATTGTTTGGGGATTACCAATTACCCAGCGTTTAATCCAGCGATTGTGAGTGGTTAGAAACTTCATTGTGAAGACGATTAAGGTCCAGATGAGTAAAACGAGTAAGAATTGTAAGAGCGAGATTATCGGCATTATAAATCATACCGCCAACAATCCCCCCAAGAACGTAATTTTGGAGTTGATCAATCCCACTGCTAGGGGCTAAATTCCCCTTGCTAGAGAGGTTGATTTGTAACACTAAACAGAAGAAACCGAAAATTAATTTAATGGTAATATCGAAATAAGATGGCATAGTAAACTCCTTAATCTTGATAGGTGATGTCTTGGCTAATCAACTGAGCTTTTTGGAGTTGATAACTAGTAAAATTGTTATCAAATATGACTTGGTAGTTTTGATGACCGACGCGCACTACCATGTTTTGCTGAAGCGAAGTCGTGTTGACTGCGACGGTTTTAAGGCTAGCTTTCTGCGCAGTCGCCACACTTCTAATGAATTGCGCCATCTGGGCTTGTTGCGAGTGGGCGGTGTTAAGCTGTTGAATCCGTGTATATTGAATGCCGGCGAGTAAAATCCCAACTAAGCCGAAGATAATTAGTAAGTCACGGTACTTCGAATCTGAACGGTGGCGGAGATATTGAACGAAGAAGATGATGATTAAACTGGCGATGATCACTGACAGACTTAGTTTGAGATAGAATTCGAAATCATTCTGATTGCTAAAGTATGAATACCGATAAAAAAGCATAATGACCTCCTTAAATAAACGGTTAAGCCTATTGTAGCACACCGGCTGAGCAGATAGATTGTGTCAAATTTAAAACGGCGGTAGACTGAAAGCATGAAAGGGATGATTGATATGGCATTAAAAATAACACCTGCAGCAGTTGCGAAAATCAAGGATAAGATGACACCGGGTCAAAAAATTTTATTGGACTTAGATGACGGTGTTGGTCCATTTTCAAACGTTGGTTATTGCTCGTTGGATACGAGCTTTAGATTACTATTAGTACCAGCGGATGCTGACATTAAAGATTATCCAGATGAATTTGAATCAAATTTAGGGGCTGTTTACTACAAAGATTATGCAGCTGGCTACTTTGATGAACATGAAGTATTAGACGTTAACGAAAAGAATCAAATGTTAACCTTGAGTAATAACAGTGGCTTAATTGATGGGCACATCTCCATTGTCGTATTTGAGAATGAATCAATGACTCATTAATAACTGTGGCGTCGAGCAGAAACTGGTCCGGCGTTTTTTGTTGTTCATTTGTACTTTAACCACATTGGTGGGATAATGACAAAAACAGTTTTATTGAGGAGCCTGACATGAAAACAGCAATTGTGACTGATAGTGCGGCGTATTTAGATCCACAAGTTGCCGCCGACCATAATATTACTGTGGTCCCAATCACCGTTATTTTTGGACAACAAACTTATTTGGAAAATATCGATATCACGAGTGAAGCATTTTACGATAAAATGCGCACTACTGAAAAATTGCCAACGACTTCGCAAATTACAATGGGTCAGATGCAACAGGTTTTTGATCAATTGATAAAAGCGGGCTACGATGAAGTGATTTGTATCCATCTTTCAAGTGGTATTACGAGCTTTGTCAATAACCTAACCGCCTACGCACAGTCGGTTGAAGGCATCGAAGTGTATCCTTTTGATTCCAAGATTACGAGTGCCGGTGAAGGGTTCTTGGCCTTGGAAGCGGCGCGGTTAGTTGCCCAAGGTGAACATGCCGCAACTATCATGCCGAAATTGGTAGCTTTACGAGCAACGATGGGCGTTTATTTCGTTGTGGATGATTTAAGCCACCTCTTGCGAACGGGCCGGATTTCGAATAGTGCGGCCTTTGTCGGGAATCTTTTGCGGATTAAACCGATTTTAAGTTTTAACGATGCCGGCCAAATTGTTGCCTTAACGAAGGAACGGACCAAGAAACGGGCCTTTCAAAAAGTATTAGCGGATTTCAAAGCAGCAGTCGAATCTGTTGACTATCCCGTACGAGTTAGCGTGATTGACGGTAATAATCCAGAAGAAAGTGCGCAGTGGGTCGCAACGTTGACGGAAACATTCCCAGGGATGCCGATTGAAACGAGTCACATTGGTCCTGTGGTCGGCGTGCACACCGGCGAAAAAGTAATGGGGCTCATCTGGAGTCGTGATTATTTAGCATAACGAAATTAAAAAACAGCCTTGCGCATTTGCGCAAGGCTGTTTTTGTTTAAATGTGTACCATTAGCCATCTCCTTGTGGTTAATCCTCAGGAGATGGCTGATAGCACACTCTTTTTTTAATAGGTTTCAATAATTGTATTGTTGGCTGTATTATTTTGTGGTTCGCTGGAGACTTCAAACCAGTCGATGTAACCGCGATTGAATTCGACCACTTTTAATGTGAATTGATTGATATGAATGACCGCACTTTGTTGTAAGTCGGTGAAGTTTTCTAAGACATAACCGGCCAGGGTCACGCTATCTGAGGCTTCGAAGGCATCAATTTTAGTCTTGAAGAAACGTTCGAAATCATAGAGCGTCGTTTTCCCACTGACACGGTAACGGTTATCGTCTTCTTTGATGATATATTCATCTGAAACATCGTCAATTTCGTCCTTGACGGTCCCGAATAGTTCTTCATAGATATCTTTATCAGTGACAATCCCACTCGTCCCACCGTACTCGTCAACGACGACCACAATTGGGGTTTGCTTATTGATCATTTGATTCAACAAACTGTGAATAGGGGTTGCTTCTGGAACGGAGATAATCGAACGCAGTAATTTGCTGACGCGGATTGAATCGTCGACTTGTGCCTGACGGACTAAATCATATGCGTAGACGTAACCAAGAATCTTGTCTTTATTATTTTCAGCAACCACTGGGAAGCGGCTAAAGCCTTGTTGTAAGTAGTCTTTTAAGACGTCTTTAACGGTATCGGTGATATCGACGACGTAGAGACTTGTGCGATCAACCATCACATCTTTGGCAATCCGGTCATTAAAGTCAAAGGCCCGTTGCATGTAAACTAAATCGTTGCGATCTAATTCACCACCAGTGACGGCATTTTTAGAGAGGCTAATGATTTCCGCTTGGGAAAGCACATCACTACCTTCTTCAGCAGGTGAAAAGCCGATTAATTTCACAACACCTGTTGCGGAAATGTTGAGTAACCAAACAAATGGATAGAAGATAATATGACAGTAATGGAGGGGCTTAGCAACAGCCATCAACATCTGCATTGGAATATCAATACTAATATTCTTCGGCACGATTTCCGTGAAAACCACTTCTAAATAGGTTAAGACTAACACGCCGGCAACTGCGCCGATGATGTGTAAGCCACCATTTGAAATCAGGTGAGTGAGACCGAGCAGATCGACTAGAATGGTTTCGACGGTTGATTCACCAATCCACCCTAAAATAATCCCGGCAACACTGACCCCCACTTGGGTGGTTGAGAGATATTCGTTTAAGTTTTGCGTCATTTTAAGCGCAAGATTCAATTTTTTAGGATTACCATTTCCTGAATGGATGGCATCTTCTAAGGCACTTGGCCGTGTTTGGACGAGCGCAAATTCAGCGGCCACGAAGAAGGCGGCTAAAAAGAAGGTGACCAACATAACAAATAGATTAGTGAATAACTCACCACTTGACAAAATAATTCCCCATTTCTTAGCTAACTAGTTCTATTTTACCATTCTCAAGCTTAAAACGGTAAATAACGTCGGGCTTTAGTCCGATTTTATCGGATTCAATAATAATGAAAATACCATAATTTAGGGAAGAGGTAAACTAAATTGTTAAATATCTAAACTAAAATACGCTTTGTCACATTTTGACGTTGATCTGTATCGAAAAAAGCCACTGTGTTAGTGGCTTTTAAACAGTTTTAGAATGTTGCAGTATCAGGATCTTGCGCGTGTCCAACGACGCCGTCAAGTGCATCAATTGCAGCCATGTCTTCATCGGCTAATTCGAAGTCGAAAACTTGGGCATTTTGTTGGATGTATTCAGCATGCACAGACTTAGGTAATGGTAAGAAGCCGTGTTGTAATGACCACCGTAGTGCAATTTGTGGAATTGAGCGTTGGTATTTGTCCGCTAATTCTTGCATTTCTGGCACACTGAAAATCTTCCCAGTCCCAAGTGGGCTATAAGCTTCTAATAACATGCCATGTTCACGTGAGTATTGGGCAGTTTCAGGTTCTAATTCGCCAGGGGCTAAGAAGAGTTGGTTGACCATTGGTTGTACCGTTGCAGTCTTTTTGAGCGCTTCTAAATGGCGAACACGGAAGTTGCTGACCCCGATGGCCCGGACTTTACCAGCTTTGTAGAGCATCTCCATTGCACGCCATGTTTCGGCGTTGGCTGTTTCCCAATCATCACGGTAGGCAATTGGGTTGGGCCAGTGGATTAAGAGCAAATCAACGTAGTCGGTTTGTAATTTCTTGAGTGATTCTTCAAAAGAGCTGATTGTTAAATCATAAGTGTGATTACTATTCCAGATTTTGGTGGTTAGGAATAAATCGGAACGATCAACGCCACTAGCTTGGATGGCCTCACCAACACTCCCTTCATTACCGTAAGCTTGGGCGGTATCAATGTGGCGATAACCTGCCTTAAGCGCCTCTTCAACAGCAGCTACGGCTGTTTGACCGTCTGGTGTTTGCCAAGTCCCGAAGCCAATTTTAGGAATTTGCACGCCGTTTGTGAGCGTGTATGAACTCGTTAAGTTAGACATATTAAAACACTCCTTTATCAGTTTAAAATCTCTACTTACAGTTTACTTGTTTTCGATAGAGATAGACAGAAAACCGACTTATTCCCCGGGAAATAAAATCGATTTGTCATAAGCTGAGCAATTTGGCCTGAAGTGCGGGATCAACAGCATAGAGGTAAAGGCCGTTTCTAGCGCGGCTCATTAGAACGTAGAGGCTATTAAGAATAATTTGCTGTTTCGCGGCTTCAGGATCAGCCAGCTGTGCTGCGCCGGCAAATGCGGCTTGGTCCTCGTAATATTCAGGATGAATAACTAGCCGCTCACTTTGTGGATCATACGTGACGGATGGCCCGATGATGACGCCGGCATAGTTGAGATCAAAGCCTTGAATGGTGTACACGGATCCGACTTCATCTATACTATCTTCACGTTCTGCCCAATAGGTTTTAGCGGTTGGCTGATACCGATCCCAGCGTAATTTGAATGTCGATGTCTCAACGAAGTGATCGTGACCATCATTGAGTGTTGCTGGAAAATCGTAAGTAGCTAGCATGCGTGCAAGCCCACTCGTTTGGTTTTTAAAGCGAATCGTTTGATAGAGCTCATTGGCATCGGTGAATACTTTGAATTCAAAGTGTGGATCATGTGGCAGGGCAGCGACTTGTTGTTGATGAAAGGTTTGCACCCAATTTTCAACACTTGGATGGGCTTGCATCCGAAATTGATGGGTTAGTTGCGCGGTCTGATGGGGAGCAGCTTCAATTCGTTGGCGGAGTTGTTGCTGTTGCCAGAAGCTCTTCACTTTAAGCACTTGCTGTTCATCAAAAATCAGAATGGTGATCCGACTCTGTCGGCGAATTTCATCGAGTTGATTTGTTTGATTGAAGTGGTTATAGGGGTCGGATTTGGTTAACAGTAGGTGTGCCTCATCAACGAGGACGATATCGGCAAGTTGGTGGTTTTTAGCCGCTTGATTGATGAATGTCGTTGGGCGTTGAAAATCTTTTTTCAATAAAACGGGTGCCGTTGTTGTGCCACTTTTGTAGAGTTTTAGCATTTCTGGATGATTGACCAATAGAACGTTTTGACTGCCATAGAGTGGCGAGGTGGGTGTTTGGCGCGCAAGTGTCTGCAGTACCTTGAAGACACTGCTGAGAATCACGCTCTTACCAGTCCCGGCCGCACCTTGAATCAAGAAGGTGGCGTGTTCGGCGTGCGCGTTTGCCAAACAAAATTGAATGACTTGTTCTTGTAGTGCTTGTTGTTCCGTTGTTAGTTGGTTGGCGGGACGATTGAGTTTATAAAGCGCGCTATTTTGACGCTGTGCATTTGGCAAAGTGAGGACTCCTGTTCATTCATTTCAATAAAAAAAGCCCCAGTAGATGTAGAAATAACATCGCCTGGGGCAGTCGTGCTAATCGACAAAAATTAGTTGGAATTCATGTTGCACTAAATCGAGATTGACGGAGACGTGGCGGTTGAGATCGGCCACAATTTTACGCGCTAATGTTACCCGTTCTTCGAAGCTTGTGGCAAGTGCCGCGAATTCAGTTTGTTTAAAGTTGTAGTTTTCAGTGATAAAAATCGCATCTGTGACATATAACAGGTTATTTTCATCGTGACGAGAACCGCTCTTTAAAACGGCATCGATATAATGGTAAAGCTGAGTAGGGGCAAAGTTCAATGGTTGGTCTAAAACGGTTGTAATCTGAAAATCAGGTAAATCGTCAACCATTTGTGTGTTTAGTGTGACTTGGGTTAATGCTTGATACAGTTTCATAGTGACACCTTCCTAATGTTGAGATTTAAGGTCGTGCTTGTGGAGCTTCTAAGTGGCGTTGAATAAAGCCTAACGTCACATCAGCGATAATGGCCATCAGGGCGGTTGGCAGGGCACCAGCTAAGATTAAGGCGCCGCCATTAGTGGCGTTGGTCCCGCGAATAATGATGTCGCCTAAACCGCCGGCACCAACAAACGCGCCAATCGCTGTAATCCCGATGGCGACCACTAAGGCATTGCGAATCCCCGCCATAATGACGGCCAATGATAAGGGAAGTTCAACCATCCGTAACAGTTGCCAATTTGTCATGCCCATCCCGATTCCGGAATCGATAATATTATCGGAAACATTCTCCATACCGGTGTAAGTATTTTTGATAATCGGGAGCAAGGAGTATAAAAAGACAGTCGCAATGACGGTTCGTGTGCCAAGCCCCAAGCCAAGCATAATGATTGAGAGCATTGCGAGTGAAGGCACTGTTTGGATGACATTCGCTACCCCAATTATAACATTACTGAGCTTTTTCCGGTGCGCAATAAAAATCCCCAAGGGAATGCCAATCAACGCGGCAAGTAAAACGCCATAAATCGAAATCAAAAAATGATGACTAAACTGCCGTAAAACATAACTGCCATTATGCTGGAAATAATAGACAAGTTGTTGCCAAGTATTTAAATTAGTCATTTAGCGGCTCCTTTCCGGAAATAATTATGTTCCTGAAGAAATTGTTTTGCGACTACTGCGGGTTCTAGTAGATCATTATCAACTTTAAAGTTGAGGGTTTGCATGGTGTCGAGGTCGATTTTGCCATCTAGACGGTGTAAAAGGGGCGCTAGTGCTGGCTGTTCTTTGAGAATCTGATCAGTGGCGACCACGCTCGCATCGTATGGTGGGAAGAAGCGGCGATCGTCTTTTAAGACTTTTAAGTCATAACTTTTAATCCGTCCATCGGTTGAGTAACCTAAAACGACGTCCATTTTACCAGCCGCCAGTGCGCTGTAAACCAGTCCGATTTGCATGGGCGCAACTTTCTTGAAATCATAGCCATACGTTTCTTTAAATGCGGGATAGCCATCGCCTTCGTGATTTACCCAGACGGAATCGACACCAGCTGTTAGTTGATCCGCCACTTTTCCGAGATCACTGACGGTTTCTAAATGATATTTCTTGGCGGTTTCCTGGGTGACCATAAAGGCATAGGTGTCCGCAAACCCGTAGGAAGGGAACCATGTTTGGTTGTAACGATCTTTGAAAGCTTTTTTAACGATTTTTTGGGCTTTTTCAGGATCTTTAGTAGGTTTCATTTTTAAAGTACCAGTAAGTTCAGTTCCAGCGTAGCGACTAGCAGCTATGTCGGCGTCACCACGAATTAGTGATTCATGCGTTACCGTTGAAGAACCCAGATTATTAATTAAAGTGACCTTATTTTGTGTTTCGTGGGTAATCAACTCGCTCAGAATATTGGCGAGAATTTGTGACTCAGTGGTGCTTGAAGAGCTAATGCGAATTGTTTGTGATTGACGGTTTCCGATGCCAAGTGACTGACAGCCACTTAACAGGAGGAGACTGCCAACTAATAATCCGCAACTCGTAATGAATCGGCGTATTTTATGCATAGGAGCCTCCTTATCTGATTGCAGCGGGGGTCAGTTGTTTTTCCAACCGGCCCAAGCCAAAATCGACTAGCAATGCTAACAATGTGACGGGAATTGTCCCGCCGATGATTAAATCCGGTTTGAAAAGATTCAACCCGTTGAAAATCAAGTCGCCAAGACCACCAGCGCCAATATATGAAGCAAGGGTTGCCCAAGCAATCACGTAAACCGCAGATAGGCGAATTCCTGCCATAATCACGGGGGTCGCCATTGGGATTTCCACTTGCATAATTGATTGTATCGGCGTCATGCCCATTCCTTTAGCACTATCTTTTAGAATCGGATCGACATCGTTCATGCCGATGTAGGTGTTCCGCAAAATAGGGAGTAGTGAGTAGATAAATAAGGCGATGATTGCTGGTACTTTGCCAATCCCAAAGAGCGGAATCATTAAAGCCAATAGTGCCAATGAGGGGACGGTCTGGAGCATGCTGGCAATGGCAATCACTACTTTGGCAGTTTTAGGAAATCGGGTGAGGGCAATCCCAAGGGGCACCGCAACTATTATGCCCAGAACTAAGGCGATTGCGGAAATGTAGAGTTGTTCCCAAGTTTTAATCAGTAAATCAGAGCCATGTTCTGTTAAAAAAGTGAGCATCATCGATTCCTCCCTTTCTATTGTTGGTCGGATTCTGCTTCAGATTCGTCAGTATCACCCCAGACAGCATCATAAACGACATCGACTAGGGCTGTCCGGGTGACAATCCCAACAAGTTGATGATCATCGTTGATAACGGGAACGTATTTCCAGCCCCGTTTAAGAATCCGTTCAATGGTATCCCGGACCAAATCATTTTCGTTCACGTAACTAATCTTGGTAGACATAATGTCACCAACACTAGTTGCGTTTTTGTAATGATGGTCGATATTTTCAATATCGACGAGTCCCTTTAAATGTTGGTTTTCGTCGACAACCAGTAAGGTATCAACGCGGCGTTGGCGCATTAAGCGAATCGCATCAACTAATGATTTACCTGGTGTGATAGCGACTGGACTTTTAAGCATGATTTGGCCAACAGTTTCGACATTTGGTTTGGCTTCGATCAAACGATCGTGACCGATTAAGTCTTCGACGAATTGGTTGGCAGGATTTCGCAAGACTTCATTGGGCGTTCCCATTTGGATGATTTGGCCGTTATCCATGATGGCAATGCGTGACGCTAATTTGAGTGCTTCATCCATGTCATGGGTGACAAAGACGATTGTTTTACCGAGTTCTGATTGAAGTTGTTTTACTAAGTCTTGAAGTGCCTCACGCGTAATTGGATCGAGAGCACCAAATGGTTCGTCCATCAAAATAATATCTTGTCCAGCTGCAAGTGCGCGAATCACCCCAATTCGCTGTTGTTGTCCACCTGATAATTGGCTTGGGTAACGGTCTAAAAAGTCCGCAGGCATTTCCACTAATTTTAGTAATTCGAGCGCCTTTGCATGGCGTTTTTCTGGGGACCATTTTAAGAGTTTAGGGACAATTGTGATGTTATCTTGAATAGTCATGTGTGGCATTAAGCCAATATTTTGAATGACGTAACCAATTTTTCGCCGCAATTTAACGGGGTCTACATTAGCGAGATTTTCACCATCTAAGGTAATCGTTCCTTTGGTTGGGTTAATCATGCGATTAATCATCCGCATGGTTGTTGTTTTCCCAGAACCAGACGTCCCAATCAAACAAATGAATTCGCCTTTGTCGACAGTAAAACTGATGTCATCAACGGCTTTGTTACCACCGCGATAGAGCTTTGAAACGTGATCAAACGTTAGATAATGTGTCATAAGGAACCTCCTATTGTGATGATTGGAAATTTATTGCTATATAATAACTATGTTAGATATGTAACATGCAACTGTCAATGAATATGCTTTACTGATAGGTATCAAAAAGCCGGTGTAACGGAATTGAGAACGTTACACCGGCCATTAATTAACCTGTTGATTTAGGACGATAAAGAATAAAGTGGGCGATTAAAGCGAGACATTGATAAGCTAACGCTAAGAGACAAACGGCGACCCAGCCACCGAAGCTCCAAGCGAGGGCGCCAAAGAATGAACCGGAAGCACCACCCATGAAATAGGCAAACATGAAGACGGTATTGTTGCGACTACTAGTGGCTTCACCAAGCATTTGGACCCGGGTTTGATTGGCAACCTGACCGCACTGGTTTCCGACATCTAATAAAACAATCCCGAGCATTAGAATCGGCATGAAATGCCCCCAGAATAAGAATAAAAGATAACTGATGGTCATCATGAATAAGCCAGTGGCGATAATAAAGCGAGGTGATTTAGCATCGGCTAAGCGACCGATAATTGGTGCAGCTAAAGCACCAGCCGCACCAAGGATTGCTAATAGACCAACGGTACCACTACCGAGACGATAGGCGGGACTGGCCATATAGAAAACGAGTGTCGACCAGAAAATACTAAGTGTCCCAAACATGAAAAAACCGTTGATGGCGGCTTCCCGTAACAGCCGCTGGTGCGCGATAAGCCCTGGAATTGAACTGATTGTCTGCCAGTAGCTTGGCCCGTTTTTTGGACGGGAATCCTTAGGTAATTTGAGGGCTGCCAGAAAGATTAAAAGCGCAATCGCAATTGTAGCGATGAGATACACCCAACGCCAATGAATGTAACTACTAATAATGCCGCTAAAGCTTCGGGATAGGAGCACACCCATTAGAAGACCACTGAGAATGGTGCCGAGCACTGCGCCCCGTTTTTGTGGTTGAGCGAGGACGGCTGCATATGGAATGATGATTTGAGGAACCACTGAGGTGAGGCCAATCATCAAACCAGTCAAGGCAAAGAAAATGAAATTGGGTGCTAGGTAAGCGGCTAATAAGGATAGTAAGGATAAGCCAAGCATCCGTAATATGAGCTGGTAACGGCTCATCACATCACCAAACGGGACAATCAGCAACAAGCCAAGTGCATAACCGACCTGTGTCAACATTGCAACAGTCCCGACCGCACCACTTGTAACGTGGAAAGTGGTCGCTACGAGTGCTTGAATCGGTTGGATGTAATATAGATTGGAGACGGCAACGCCGGTAATAAAAGCCATCAAAAGGATTAATGGCTGCGTAAGGACTGTTTTTTGCGGAGCACTTTCTGACATACTAGGGTGGACCTACCTCTCTGAATAACGTTCTTTTAGAATTTGAAGTGCATTGTCGAATTCAACTTGGGCTTCCGGTTCTTCTTCACGCTTTGCGGCTGTTTCTAGAAAGTCTAAAATTTCAGGCGTGACATCGCGCACTAATTGACTGAGCGCCCAAGCAGCAGTGCCGCGAATGACAGGGCGCGGATCAGTATCGATGAGTTCGAGTAACTTCGGAATCGCGGTGCGGTCTTTCACATTGGCGAGTGCGATAATCGCATTGCGTTGAAGTGGCTTTTTGCCACGCCACGAACCAGCAAGGTGTCCAAATTGAAGTTTGAACTGCTTGTTACTGATGGTTAGCACGGGCTGTAATTCGGGCATCACAGATTCTGGATCTGGCTCCATATCAGGATGGAAGTGGAAGTCTTTTCCTTTATTAAACGGACATACTTGTTGGCAAATATCACAGCCGTAAATGACACTGCGAATTTTTGGTCTGAATTCTTCGGGCATGAACCCTTTGGTTTGTGTTTGATAGGATAAGCAACGCTTGGCATTGAGGCGGCCATCGCCCATTAATGCCTGTGGTGGACAGTAATCGATGCAGCGCGTACAGCTGCCGCATTGATTGGCCATCGGTGTGTCTGGTTCAAATGGGATGTTGGTAATGATTTCACCAAGATAGACATAAGAACCGAATTCGGGTGTAATTAATAAACCATTCAAACCGATGAAGCCCAACCCAGCACGTTGCGCAACAGCCACATCGCTCAGTTCGCCTGTATCAACCATTGGCTTAAAAGTAATTTCAGTATCTGAATCAGCAAGTGTTTCGATAGCGCTGATCAGCTGGTCCATCTTATCGCGCAGAATATCGTGGTAGTCAATCCCCCACGAAGCGCGGGCAAAACTACCGCGTTTAGCACCAGTTCGCGCTGGCTTATTGATGATTTTTGTTGGATAGGCAAGAGCAATCGCGATAATCGATTTAGGTTGGTCGAAAATTAAATCTGGATAAAGGCGTTCTTCAAGCACTTTATGTTCGAATCCAGTCGAATGACCATTTGCTTTTTGTTCCTTAAGACTTGCTTCTAAATAATCAAAAGGCGCTGCCGATGTGAAACCAATCTTATCGATGCCGATGGTTTTGCTCGCCTCAATCACTTGTTCTTTTAAAGTGGGCATTCAAAGCCACGCTCCTTTTTTAAGTTTCATGTGAAACAAATGGGTTATGCTAAATAAATTTTGCGCAGGTCAGCTAAGTCGTGTTGGCTTAACTGGAGATCGTGTAATAAATAGTCTTGCAACGAACCATTTTCGGATTCAATCGCTTGTTTGGCGGTATCGAGGTAATCTTGATGAACCGTTAGTAATGACTGATAACTTTTGAATACAGACTGGTTCTGTGTTTTTTGTTGTAGTTTTGCAAGCGATTGGGTCACGAAAGCGGCAGAAGCTTGATTCGTTAATAAGTAATCTGTGCGAATCGTTTCTTCTGGAACACCGAGTGCACTCAACAAGAAAACAGCGCCCATCCCAGTACGATCTTTACCAGCCGTGCAGTGAAACAGTAAGGATTGGTCCTCCGTATCGTTTGCTAGCAACAAGTCGAAAAATTGCCGGTAAGCTTGCTTGGAGTGATCTTGGTTAATTAAGTCGACATAGACTTGAATCATATGTTCATGACCACTTTTTGGATCAGCACTGAACGTTTTAAAAAGATCAGCTTCTGATGCCGTACTAGCCGTTTCATCAATTTTGAAAACGGGTAAGGATTCATAGATTGCATTGGCAGGGACCTTGTCTGGTGACTTGGCAATTTCTTCAGGTGAGCGAAAATCAACATCATAGCGCACGCCATAATCAGTTAAATAAGCTAAATCATGTGATGTTAGGTGGGCTAGACTAGCGGAACGTAAGACTTTATGCCATTTAAGGGTCCGGCTGTCTTTTGTTTGATAACCGCCCAATTCTCTAAAGTTATGGCCTTTTTCAAGTGGCAAAATGCGGTGTGTCATATGCGTCAACTCCTTATCCAATGATACCAATATTGTAGCATATTTAATGGGCAATCAACTTAACTTGTCAGTATGTGGGGAGAAACAGTATGATAGGGGTATTAAGAGTGGAGTGAGCAGATGATTACGTATTTTGAAATGACACCTGAGGGCCAGTTGGTTGAAGGAACCTCTGAAAAAAGTGCCGACTGGATTCATTTTGAAGCACCAACTAAACATGAGATGCACCATTTCGCTAAAAAATACCACTTACCAGCGGTGTTATTTGAGGTGGCCCAAGATATCAATGAAGTCGCACGGTATGAAACATTTACAACGGACACCGGTGAAGTATTGACCCATATTTGTTTACTGGTACCAGTTAAAACCCATGATTCAGAAGATCATGCGGAATATATTACGCGGCCTTTTTCGTTAATCATTAGTGGCCAGACGTTATTAACTGTGGGGCATCAACAGTCCGAGCTCATCGATGAAATACTCACGTTAGAAGGCCTGGATGGTCAAATTGAAACGGTTGCTCTAAAGAGTGTTTCGGCCATCTATCAACGTTATTTAGCGGCTTTAGCGGTCGTTGCGCAACAGATTGAACAATTGGAAGAAAATGTACATGTTTCGACACGCAATCGGTTGTTGTATGCACTCAAGTCTCTTAAAAAGAGTGTTGTCTATTTGGATTTAGGGCTTAAGAGTAACCAGCAAATTATTCCGCAAATTAAGGCAAGTCCATTATTTGAGCGCGTGTCAGGACATACAGACTTACTGTATCGGATTGACTTGCAGTTTGCCAAGTCCGATAAGGCGATTACAACGTATCGTGAGTTATTGGCACAGTTAAGTGATTTGCTTTCAGATATTATTTCAAACCGATTGAATAATATTATGAAGACACTAACATCACTCTCAATTATTCTAACGGTTCCGACAACGTTAGGTGGTTTCTGGGGGATGAACGTACCGGTCCCGCTAGCCGAGAGTAAGTTAGGGTTTCTCGTGCTATTAGGATTGTCATTAGCCATTAGCCTTTGTGTCGGTTGGTGGTTAAAAAAGAAAGACTACTTCTAATTAAATGTTCGCGGAAGCGCTTCGCTTTTTTGCTTGAATTGTTTTTCCAAGCGGTATATTCTTAAAGTGTAACAGGTGCATATAGAGAAAGTGAGATGAACAACATGGTTCAAGAATATAAAAGAATACTCGTCCCAGTTGACGGCTCTGAAGAAGCTGAATTAGCACTAAATAAAGCAGTGTGGGTTGCTAAGATGAATCAGGCGCGCTTGGATATTTTGAACGTTTTGGATACCAAGCAATTTGCAGGGAGTTATAGCGGCATGCTTTCAGGAGACGCTATTTTCCAAATCTCTGAAGATGCACAGAATTATCTCAACAGTTTAAAATATGATATCCAAACCAATGACGGTTTGAAAGATGTCGAGATTCATGTGCGGTTTGGTAATCCTAAGAATGTTATCGCACGCGACTTCCCGACAGAATATCAAACCGATTTAATCATGATGGGCTCTACTGGCTTGAATGCAGTTGAACGGATGTTGATGGGTTCTGTGACAGAATATGTTAACCGCACAGCTATCTGTGACGTGTTAATCGTCAAGACTGATGTTGAAAATCGCCCTTATCAAAAAGCAAGTAAGAAAAAATAAATAACAATCCCAAAGGCTAAAAAGGATGAATTCTTTTTAGCCTTTTTGCGTAGTTCAATTTAGGAGGTGGTAATAATGACAAAAGCTGATTGGATGTATGATTCACCTGAATTATTGGCGTATTACCAAACAGAGTGGGGAAAACCGGAACATGATGATCAACGCTTATTTGAACTATTATGTATGGAGTTGTATCAGGCTGGCTTGAGTTGGCGGACTGTATTAAATAAGCGTGCTGCCTTTCGGACAGCATTTAAAGACTATGAAATTGCCAAAGTAGCGCAGATGACACCAACCGAAATTGAGCAGTTACTGACCAATCCGGCAATTATCCGCAATCGTGCTAAGTTGAATGCAACGGTCAATAATGCACAAGCCGTCCTTGCGTTACAAAAGAGTGCAGGAAGCTTTGATCAGTATCTATGGGGCTTTGTTGATGGACAGCCAATTGTAAATCGGCCCCGAACTTGGGCGGATGTCCCCGCAAAATCAGAGCTATCGATCCAAATCAGCAAGGATTTAAAACGGCGGGGCTTTCAATTTGTCGGACCAGTCGTCATCTATTCATTCTTACAAGGAGCTGGCGTAATTGATGATCATCTGATGTCACAGTAACTTTTTGGTGCAGTCAGTCGCGCTAATATTGCGGATGGTGTATTATGGAGGGATAGAATTCATTTAGATTAATTAAAGGAGTCCCACATATGACACAGGATAATGTTCGCCAATTAGCAGATTGGTTAGAAGAAAACATGGCAGCAATTGCCGATCGCAAAGTGCAATTAAATCCAGAAACAATTTTTGCTGTTTTGGATGATTTTGGCGTTTTAAATAACCCGGTCGTTAAGTATTTTGATATTACAGAAGAAACATATTATCAATCAGAGTCAGATCATAAATTAACGTTATCAGATGACCACAAATTATTAATCGATGTGACCGATCGGATTATGGTGACCCACGTGGATGGTGTTTTAGCTGAAAACAAAGTCAACTTTGAATACAGCCACGAAGCTGTTTATGAAGATCGATATCTCGTTAAACGCGATTTAGAAGTGTTGACATATGGTTTGGCTGTCATTGGTGCAGTGGCTGCAACCGTTAAACATAACTTAATCCAAGCTGATTTGTCTAAAGATGCTGTGTTGAGTTTAGCTTTGGCTGCGCAAAACATCGCTAATTGGCAAGCAAAATAATCCAGTAAAGGTTGGCAAGTTAAATGGGAGCAGTGCTAGAATTGCGTGATTTTTCGCAAAAATATCAGCGGCGACAACTTTTTAAACGTCTCAATTTACGGATTGATCGGCAAGCTTGTATCGCGATTACTGGGCAAAACGGCGCGGGGAAAACCACGTTGCTTAACGTACTAGCAGGATTGACGAATATTGAACGCGGGACACTGGAGATTGCACCGAAGATGCGGATTGGCTATATGGCTGAACAACTCGCACCAAATGGACTGACACCTAAGACTTATTTGCGGATGCTAGGGGAATTAGATCAGTTTAGCAATCGAAATTTAGAAGGTCAGATTAATGAATTAGCCTATGAATTTGGGTTAGTGGCGGCACTTAATACACCGTTAAATCAATTGTCACGCGGTAGCCTGCAAAAAGTGAACTTTGTGCAGGCGATTTTGCGGACCCCAGATATTTTATTGCTAGATGAACCTTTGGCTGGTCAAGATGGAACGACCCAGATGCGGATGATTCATTGGTTGAAAGACTACCGCCAAAAAGGGGGTGCCATCATTGTCGGCACTAACAACGCTTTTTTAATCGAACAGTTGGCTACTGAAATTTATGAACTAGATGCGATGCGGCTATTGCCGATTGAAGAATTACCGCAACCGGAGGAAAGAGTAATGCGGTTAGAATTTACAACTACACCGAGATCACTCGCACTCCCCGCTACTTTACAACAGTTAGCTTTAAAAATTGTTGATGGTACGCGGTACGTCATCTTGTATGCAAATGTCAAAAACAGTGATGAATTAATTCAAGCAATGTTAAAAAGTGGCTTTAGCCTAAGGGGGTTACGTTATGAAGTCCTTTAGTGCACAGTTACGTTTGCATCAGAAAATGGTTTTTGATAATGGGAATTTGTGGGGGCCTTTGCTATTTTGGATAGTGGCCTTATTAGTCAATTATGCAGCACAACCACAAGATTTCGTCGGTAGCCTCGCTACATTATTAATGACGCTGTTTATCTTATTGACGTGGTTGACCTACAGTTACATCAATCAATTTCCCCTTCAAATGGAAAAACTTTTAATTTTAAAATTAAAGAAGCAACGCCGTTTTTATCTCAGTTTAATTAGCTATCTCATCTTGTTGGGATTATTCTTTGTCCTAATTGGGATGGGAAGCTTGGCAATTACTTACGTGCTCAATGGGTACCACGCTTTTGGTAGAGGACTTAACTGGTGGGATTGGCTAGGCGGGACCTTAATGTTGACGAGTATTTTACCTGTTTCAGTAATGACCGGTTTGTTCTGGCAACGGCGAATTTTAGTGAATCGCCGGATGGCCGGTACGTTGACCATCTTAATGGTGGTTCTCGGCAGTTTAGGTGAAGCGATTGTCAATTACTGGCATCCTTACCTCTATATTCTGGGGATTTTGCCACCCGTTTCGACCATGGCGCAACTCTTCAACACGTTGGGATACATTTCGCTAGTTGATATTTTATTATCATGGGCAATGAGTCTTGGTTATAGCTTGGTCTTATTATTGATTGATCAATTAATTTTAAGAAGGCGTAAATTCCTATTTTAAGAAGCTGACAGGCTGCTATAAGCGGTTTGACAGCTTCTTTTTAAGTTGAATTAAGCGGTTACGGGTGAAAAAATCTTAAAAATGTGGCATGATTAAAAAGAATTCAAATCATAAAAGGAGCTTTTATAATCTATGACAAAAATTGCAATCGCTGGCTCAGGCGCAATGGGCAGTCGTTTTGGTTACATGTTACAATCAGCTGGAAATGATGTTGTGTTACTTGATAATTGGGCAGAACACGTTCAAGCAATCAATACCAATGGCCTGACGGTTGTAGAAACGGGGCACGAACCCGTTCAGGTTCGAATTCCGGCTGCTTTGCCAACGGATATTAAAGAAGTTCAAGACGTCATTATTTTATTCACAAAATCGATGCAGCTAGTCGACATGTTACAAGCCATCAAACCCTTAATCGGCGCTAAGACAAAAGTAGTCTGTTTATTGAACGGTCTCGGCCATCCCGAAACGATTGAACAATACCTGCCCAAAGAAAATATTTTTGTCGGCATTACACTTTGGACGGCGGGGTTAACGGGACCAGGTGCGATTACATTAACAGGCTCTGGGAATGTCGAATTACAAAATGTTGATCCAGATGGCAAGGAATCGGCACAAGCATTAGTTGCCTTGTTGAGTGCGGCTGGCTTAAATGCGCAATATAGTTCAGATGTACTCTTTTCAATCTGGCGTAAAGCCTGCGTTAATGGGACACTGAACAGCTTGTGTGCCTTGTTAGACTGTAATATTGCACAATTGGGCCAAACCCCACAAGCGCAACAACTCTTGCGTTCAATTGTGGCGGAATTCTCAGCGGTTGCTGCAACAGAAGCCGTTGAATTAGACATTCCCACGACGATTGCCCACATCAGCAAGATGTTTGCACCAGAACAAGCAGGTGGTCATTATCCTTCAATGCACCAGGATTTAGTGCAACATCACCGCTTAACCGAAGTGGATTACTTAAATGGTTACGTGGCACGTAAAGGCGCTGAAAAGCACATTGCGACCCCAGTCAACCAATTAATCACGGAATTAATTCATGCCAAAGAAGCATTATTGATTAAATAAACGAGGAGTCTTAACTAATGACAGAAAAACGCCAATTAAATATCGAAGTTGAATCAATGCACTATCGAAAATTATTAATTGCTATCGATGATGATGATACAACCTCATCCAAACGGGCCTTTAACTATGCTTGTACGCTTGCTAAGGCCTATCAAATTCCATTAGGGATTGTCAGCATTTTGGAAACCGGCGATTTGAACATTTATCAATCACTCTCACCAAACGTGGTTGAAGGGCGCCGAGAAGAAATCGCAGCCGATCTAGATGTTTATGTTCAAAAAGCGAAAGAATTCGGGGTTGAAGATGTGACGCCGATTTTAAATGAAGGTAATCCAGGACACGTGATTGTTGAAGAAGTGATTCCTAGTTTCCAACCAGACTTGGTCATCTGTGGTTCAAAGACAAAACCATCTAAACATTTAATCGGGACACATGCGAGCTATTTAGCGAAATACGCGCCATGTTCAGTCACAGTTGTACGGTAAATTAAGTATTTGGAGACCAGACGAATGATAGAATGTACACAATGCCATATTAAATACGGGCGTAAATTACACCAGTGTCCCAATTGCGGTCTAGTGCACCAATCAATACAAGCAAAACAGCAAACCTCGCTCCTGCAACAATACTATCAATTTTTAGCGCGGAGTTTAAAACAACCGCTAAAGGTGCAATGGCAGTGGACCAACCCGTGGTTTGGCTTAGTCACGTTTGGTCTGGTTATATTAATGAATACTGCAACGGCAAGTTTGCTCATTGCCAGTTGGTCAGAACAAGTGGGTGCGGTTGCTGGGGTGATGGCGTCACAAATTGTCTTGCGTCAACGGCCAAACTTATTACCGCTTGATATGAAGGCACTCGGTGGACAACTATTTATTCTGGTGGTTGTTTTGGGAATCGGCTTTTTACTCAAGCGTTACTTATTGAAGAAGACGACAACCACCTTGCGCGCGTATCTAACGGAGATTAGTGCGTACAGTGGGATAACCGTCATTTTAGCATTAGCTGCGCTGTTGGCTGCTCTATGTTTCGGGATGCCCGCCATCTGGTTCGTCTTAATCATGGTTGCAGTGATGTACGTCAGTTTGAACATTGCGGTTGGGATTAGTTTATTTCAAACTCGATGGGCAGCTTTTGATCGCGTCTATGCTATTTTATTATTTGAAATTTTAACCCATGTTGTCTTGGCAATTGGCATTAGCCAAATCGTGATTTTAAACCTACTAACAGGACTCTAAAAAATAAAAGTGCGTATTTTGGTACACTTTTTCAAAAGAGGTTTATCATTAGAGTTGTAAAAAAGAAATGGGAGGTTTTTAATATGGCAGCAGCTGTTGAAAAAACATTGGTTTTAGATATGAAGATGTCAGAAGCATTTGATTGGAGTGACGATAACACAATCGTCCGTGATGCTTTGTGGGATCACTATATGGAAGCCAACGGCCGGAACACGGATAAAACCGTTGAGGCAATGAAACCCTATCTTAAGATGAGCAACGCGGAAGTTAGAGAAAAGGCAGAAGCGCTTTTAAAATAAGGCAATAAAAAAAGACCCGCTAATCAACGCTGATTAGCGGGTCTTTTTTGGGTAATCCTCAAAGCTAACCCGTTCGAGTCGGCACGCTAACGAAAACGGGTTTCATCTGCCATATCTTTCCGGCAGAAGTAGGCACTTTGATTTGAAACGTGCTTTCTCGAACTGCCTTTTCCGGTTAACCTAAAAACGGGCATTATGGCTGAAAAATCGCCATAATACCCGTTTTTTGTTAATCCTCAAAGCCAGCCCGTTCGACTCAGCACTCTAAACGTGCTTCCTGTCGCAGTAATTTCCGCTTGATCTAAAAATAATATAAATCCTAAAACCTGGATTTATGTTATTTTTGAATTAATGCTCAATGACTAAGCGCGACAGTCAGCACTCTAATCATACATATATTCTCTTGTCATTGGGAGGTCTCTTGCGCTGGGGCCTTTTGATACGAGGTATTGAATGACATCAATGTTCCCAGATTCAAACGATGAGGCACATGCTTGGAGATAGAGATCCCACATGCGGACAAATTCTGGATCTGCTTTTGGTAAAATGACGTCTTTTTGGGCGTTAAAATTAGCAGTCCAGATTTCCAGCGTTTTTTGATAATGGCGCCGGAGGGGTTCCATGTCGGCAATTTGTAGTCCGGCATTGATAATGTGTTGTGTATTTTCAACTAAACCGGGTACATAGCCACCTGGGAAAATATACTTATTAATCCAGGTATTGCGCGCACCGCCTTGTTGACGGGTAATCCCATGAAGGAGGGCAACCCCATCATCAGTGAGGTAGTCAGCGACATCTTGGAAGTAGGCACCAAGGTTTTCTTCACCAACGTGTTCAAACATCCCAACACTGGTAATGTAATCGAATGGGGCGTGTTTGAGTTCGCGATAGTCAACAAGTTGGACGCTAGCAACATCGCTAAGGCCCTCGTCATTAATCCGTTGTTGAACGAAATCATATTGTTCCTGACTCAAGGTAATTCCGACCACTTTGAGATGATATTCTTTAGCGGCGGTTAACATGAGGGTACCCCAACCACAGCCGATGTCGAGCAATGTTCGGTTAGGTTGTGGATTGAGCTTGCGTAAAATATGGTGCACTTTATTAATTTGTGCTGTCTCTAAATCATCAGTTGGTTTTTCAAAATAAGCACATGAGTAAGTCATTGTTTTATCCAACCAAAGTTGGTAGAAGTCATTCCCTAAATCGTAATGACTTTGGATATCTTTTTTACTTGCCTTTTCTGAATGCGATTGTTTTGGAATCAGATGAATGTAGCGACTATTACGCATGAAACTGTCTGCGCTAGTGTAAGCCGCCGTTAATAGTTTTTGAAGTGGGGTATCTGTTGTATTACTTGTCACTTCAAGGTCGCCAGCCATGTACGCTTCGCCGAGGGCTAATGATGCGTTGCTGGACAATTGTTTGATGGGAATCGCTTTTTTAAAAGTAATCGCTACTTCAGGCTCTCCAGAACCATAGGTTTCGGAGCTGCCGTCCCAATAGTTGACGGTAACAGGGAAATCAAAAGAGTGTTGTAGTAGTTTCTTATAAAAAGTTTTTTCTAACATACCGAAAATCCTTTCTAGGTGTAAATTTGAAGTACCAGAGTAGTATACGACTATTTTTAAAAAGATGTAAGTCGCAACCATCGGAATTCCAGAATATCCAATTAGTTCGAAGTGTTGTAAAATAATGATATAGAATTGCCATAGGAGGAAATTGCGTGCGTTTATATCAAAAATTTGTGACGAATCAGCAGTTAAGACGAGTTGTAGTGCTCTTAACGTTGATTGGGGTCATCTATGTGTCACGCTCGATGATGAATATCATTCTGCTGACGTTCATCTTTACTTTTTTAGTGACTCAATTAGTACGAAAGGTCCAACAGTATTCAAAAATTCCGCCCGCAGCTGTGGTTGTGCCGCTTTATATGTTGGTTATCTTTTTAGTGTATCTAGCAGTAACGATTTATGTGCCACAGATTGCTAAACAGTCAATTAAATTAGGTGAGAGTGTCTATAATTTCTACCAAAGTCCATCATTTGATGCGAATCAATTTATGCGAACCATCGGGGATTACATGAAACAGTTCAACTTGACGGATCAGTTGAAACACGGTGTATCAACAATCGTTAATTACATCACCGGAATCGGAACAATGGGCGTCACAATTGTCTTATCGTTTATTTTGAGTTTCTTTTACACAATTGAGCTAGACCGATTACCGCAGTTTGGAAAACTCTTTTTGAAGAGTACTTACGGCTGGTTCTTCCAAGATATCATGTATTTTGCTAAAAAATTCGTGAATACCTTTGGCGTGGTAATTGAAGCCCAAATCTTCATTGCAATTGTGAATACAGTGTTAACAACGATTACGTTAACGGTAATGAAAATGCCTAATATTCCGAGTTTAGCCATCATGATTTTCCTATTGTCGATGGTACCGGTCGCAGGAGTCATCGTTTCATGTATCCCATTGTGCATTATCGCCTTTTCAATCGGCGGAATTCAGTATGTGGTTTATATATTGGTGATGATTTTAGTCATTCATGCCCTAGAAGCATATGTTTTGAATCCGCGATTTATGTCGAGTAAAACACAGCTGCCGATTTTCTTTACGTTTGTTGTTTTATTTGTAGCAGAACGTTTCTTAGGAACTTGGGGGTTAATTATTGGATTACCAATCTTTACGTTCTTTTTAGATGTACTAGGTGTGAAGACCATTCAAAAATCGGGTAAAAAACAAAAAAAAGCGGCTAATTGACGCGGTTAGAATCCGCAACAAGGGTGGCCAATTGGTTAAGGTCGATTTGCAATTCGATAGCAACAATAAATAATGCTTTTAGTGATGGGGCGCGCCTTTTTCCCACCGGAAGATCATTGAGCTACTAATCTTGGTATTATATTTTGCGCTGAGTAGATCGGCGAGCTGTTGCATTGTTAGATTCTTAGCAGTTCGCTTATCGTGTAGTAATTGTCCGAACATTTAGCACTGTCCTTTATCACGCGTTTGACTTATAAGTCTAATTATATGACAAATGACGTCAATAAGTGAACACTTGGGACTAAAGTTTTTAATTGACAAAGTTCTTACATTATCGTAATATTCCTAATGTGGAACGGGATTGATAACGTTTCTTGGGGTGCTGAATGTGGCAGAAAAATTATTTGTTCTATCAGGTTATTTAAAGAGTCATGATTTGAAACAGCAAGTTGTTGCTGATGTATTGGGCAAAACATTAACGACGGCTAATCGTAAGATTAGAGGGAAGATTCCATTTACCGTCAAAGAAATTCAATTACTACATGACCGATTGGGAATTCCAATCGACGTGTTTTTTAAAGAATAGTTCCTAATCAGGAACTACGTAATCAGTTTTAAATGAACCAAATAAAAATAACCCTGTCGACTGAAAATCGTCGACAGGGTTATTTTTATTGGCTATTTTGCTTTAAGGAGTTCTAATTTACCTTGAACAATCATTTCGCAAAGATCAGGATAACTGATACCAAGCACTTCTGCTTCTTGTGGAATTAATGAAAGTGGCGTCATCCCAGGTAATGTATTTCCTTCGATCACGTGTAAGCCATTTTCAGGACTCCAGAAGAAGTCGATGCGGGCGTAGTTCGTTAAGCCAAGTGCTTGCATAGCATCAAGTGCCATTTGTTTCATGGCTTCGTGCACATCATCAGGTAAATCGTTTGGTGGTGTGACAAATTGAGTGGTATTTCCAGTCACGAATTTGTGCTCAAAGTCATACCAACCGTCATTAACGACGATTTCGATGGCAGGTAATGGTTGACCATTAATCACGCCAAGTGAGAATTCGCGACCTTTAATGAATTCTTCGATTAAAGCTTCGCGGTCGAAACGAAGCGCATCTTCGACAGCTGGTTGTAACTCAGCTTCGTTGTGCACGATATGTGTCCCAACACTTGAGCCACCGTTACTTGGTTTTACCACGACAGGGTACTCAAATGGGATTTCTGGCATGGGTTGGTCGCGATAAGCAGCGACAAACCGAGCAGTTGGAATTTGGTTATATAATAAGATTTCCTTTGAAACCTTTTTACTCATTGTAATACCTGCTGCGAGTGTGTCACTACCGGTATAAGGAATTCCAAAGAGATCGAGAACCGCTTGGACTTTACCGTCTTCGCCATCGCCACCATGAAGTGCGAGGAAGACAATATCAGCAGTTTTACAAATCTCTAAGACATTCGGGCCAAAGAGTTGTGTTGAACCATCAGTACGTAATGCGTTGATGGCGTCGTCTGTTAAAACTTCGTCGCTGATGTCGTAATCTTTTTCAACAGGTGTTGAAGAATAAAGATCATCGATTGATGCGACGTCGTGCAAATCATTTCCTAAGAAAAGATCAACGAAAGCAACGTCATGGCCTTTCGTTTGTAATGCATTGGTAATTTTGTGTCCAGACGTTAATGAAACGTTACGTTCGGTACTACGCCCGCCCGCTAAGACAACAATTTTCATATGAACCTACCTCCGAATATTTTTGGAACCTTAAGTATAGCACAAAACCATATTAGGCGGGTATCAAAAAGCTGAAAAATCAGTGGTCTAGTTTAAAAATTGGCACTTAACAACGTCGAGTGCTAATTACTTGCATTTCATAATTAACGGACTAGAATAGAGTTGTAAAGATTAAGAAAGGAAGTTTTAGAGATGGCAAACGAATTAATGAATGGTCGTCAAAATTGGCTAGATAATTTTGGTGGAGATGATTGGTTCAAGAATTTCGGTCAGCAATTATTGGCAATATCGCCTGAAACGGACAACTTACTCAAAACAGATGTTAAAGAGACCGATAAGGATTACCAATTAGCGGTTGATTTACCAGGACTGGACAAGAAAGATATTCACGTGGATTATCAAGATAATACATTGAAGATTAGTGCTAAACGTGATAGTTTCGCTGATCATAGTGACAGTCAAGGCAATATCGTTCAAAGCGAACGGCATTATGGGCGCTTTAGCCGGCAATTCTACCTACCTGGTGTCAACCGGGATCAAATCGATGCGCAATATCAAGATGGCGTCTTACAATTGATGCTACCGAAGTTAAGTGAATCAGACCAACCAACGAACCCAATTGAAATTCGTTAATTAAAAAAGCGGCACCAACCATAAAATGGTTGGTGCCGCTTTTTGAGTTATAGAAAAAGAGAGGCGTAAAACAATATGAGACCCGCTACAAGAGTACAACATTTAAATTTGATGAGTAAGGCAATCTGCCGCTGTTGAATCGGTAAATCGAGTGGGAGTATGACGACTTTTAATTCATTTTTAGGATGCACTTGTAGATAGGCTTTCCAAAAAGTATGCTGTGCTTGAAAAGTCGGCAACTTAAGGTAGAGAAACGCGATAAAAATGAATGCACTCCCCAAAAGACGGATTGCAATGTTCAGGGCATCTAGATAGAGCGCTGTTAGACAGCCACCGATTGATAAAAAGAATAAAAGGACTAACCAAGATGTTAAAGGAACAGCTTGCTTGTAAAAGGATGCGTTGAAATAAGCTTGTTTCATTGATTGTTGCACTTTGTAAGCTTGGTCATCCGTGTCAGGATATTGGTCCAAGAAATTTTGCTTGAGTGTTGGCTTTAGCATATTGAGACGCACGATAAAATAAGATGAACTGATAGCTAACAGGCAACCAATAACAGTGAGAAAAAAGGCTTGATTTGGGGACAAAATAATACCTCCTAATAATAAATAATTGTAGTATGGTAGATTGTAAAATTAATCCGAACGCTGTTCGGACAAAAAAGATCAGCTTCCTTTAAAATGGTGTTTACCACAAACCCATCTTTTAGGAGCTGATCTTTTGTCTAGTATAACCTATTCCGAACGAATTAAAATCGAAACCTT
>NZ_JBJKTM010000016.1:0-39355 GCF_046580785.1 Latilactobacillus sp. VITA-14 | reverse complement strand
CTAGTGCGCCACGTTGAAAACGTGATAAAGTAGATGTACCCAAAGTAATCACTCCCTATATTGGTTGGAATTAGTTACTACCATTGTAAGTGATTGCTTTGGGCTTTTTAATTTCTGTTCGGATTAATTATAGAATTTGCCAAATCAAAAAAGCTTCAAAACTTAGTTTATCCAAGTTTTGAAGCTTTTTTAGTTTAGTCGTTCAAGTTATAGCGTAATTTCATGTGTTCTGAGCCTGAAATCACCATTTGGCCAAGTAGGGCTGTTTGGCGTTTAAGTGATTCGCTAGCTAGTTTGTTATTAGCGGCTTCCAAGAAGGCTGCAACGTCTTTTTGATCAGCGAAGGCCTTGTCGGTTTCGTTTTGGATTACGTGATAGGCACTCATTGCTTCGAGTTCGAAGATGTTACGCATATCAACGTAGAAGTCGTAATCTGTATCGCCAAGTAAGGCGGTTGTACAACTTAACCAGTACATATTGTTCAAGTCAAAAGTACCTGTGGCATTCTTGTATGATTCTGGTGTGTCGTTGATATTCGTGTAGAATGGCACGACGGTGTTAAATGTATTGGCACCGTATGCTAACCATTGAATACCGGCAATTTCAGCAGGCACGTTGTTGCGCACTTGTAAAATATGCACGTTGTGATTCCGGTTAATTCCGATTGGCCGGAAACGAGTTTTAACATCTTCAGGGGCGCTACCGTAAGGATCGTATTCTGTATTTTCAAAGTGAGCGCTCAAGACGAATTTGACGTCTTCGATTGAAATCTTGCGGTTGGCATGGCAGATGAATGGTAAATCTTGGTCCATTGGATCTTGTTTGATTTCAGGATTGAAGTATTGTTGACCGTACCATGTCCGTGGGTTGTTATAAACCGTATCTTTGATTGAAGCACTGCCGAAAATATGACGGAGATTGTAGCCTTCAAAGTCTGGATTCAAGTGGTTATCATCAATTAAAGCTTTTAAATCAGCTGAGCAAAGCGTGTCGGCTGAATCAAAGTCGAAATGATCGATGTTCATCCGGTTAGGGGCAACCACGTATGCATCATCAGGGATACGAACAGCAGCCCAGTGATGACCACCGATTGTTTCAAGCCACCAAACACTGTCTTTGTCAGAAAAGGCAATCCCGTTTGGTTCGTATGTGCCGAATTCTTCAAGGAGGGCGCCTAAACGTTCGACCCCTTCTTGAGCACTGTGGATGTAAGGCAAGACTAATGTCACAATATCTTCTTCACCGATGCCACCAGGGACAAAAGGATCAAGCCCTTGAATCCGGGGGTTAGTGGTAATCGTTTCTGTGGCAGACATCGCGATATTTTCACTATTAATCCCAGCAGCTGGCCAAATCCCGTTCGTCAATAATGAGTTAGGAATTGAGGTATAGCGCATTGGGTTGTCAGGTAATTGGATTTGAACGCCGCTAATCACCGCTTGATAATTCCGGGGTTGGTCTTCAGGATTGACCACAACAAAGCGTTGTGGATCCAAAGCTTCGTGGCCATCATCATTTCTAGAAATCATGGTTGAACCGTCGATGGAAGCTTTTTTGCCGACTAAGACCGTGGTACATGACCCTTTAATTGGTTTTTGCATGTCAAAACACTCCTTTTATTTATTATCCATAGTATAACGCTTTTGGCGGGAAAGTGGGGGATTGAGCGATAATCATGTGAAGGAATTGTTTAAATGCAAGTGATTGAGGGTGCCAAGTCAGTTATCATTGGTATTCAATTCGTTGGTATCAATAAAAAGATTCGGATGAGTCGTCAACGTAAAGCACAACATGCAACTAATAGGGCTGAACAACATGCCGAAAAGAAGGCCATACAATACAGCCGTTTTCAGCAACACCAGATTAAGAAGCGGGAAAAACATCGGAGACATTGAAAAAGAAGAGGTGGGGGTAATCCGCATCTCTTCTTTTTAATATCGTCAGACAAAATATGAGGTTTAGTTAAATAATGATATACTCGATTTGATTTAAAGGAAAGAGGGGACTAATGCTGAAGTTAGCCGATTGTTTATTAGTGATTGATCTCCAAAATGGTGTCTGCAAAAGTGAGCAGCCTGTTGCGCGTCTTAATCAATTAATTAAAGGCGTTAATGCCAGAATTGATGCCTATCAGGCGGAAAGTCGCCCGATTATTTTTGTCCAACATAACTTTGTCCAACATAACGATAAGACTTTGATTGCTGGTCAGTCGACTTGGTAGATAATGCCAGAATTGAATGTACCTAAAACGGCAATCTTTGTTCAAAAAACGCATACGGATTCATTTTGGCAGACAAACTTACAAACGTTATTGAGCCAAATGCAAATCAAATCGCTTGAAATTTGTGGTGCCCAGACCAAATACTGCGTCGATACAACGATTAAAGTTGCCCACCATTTGGGCTACCAACTTCAAATGGTAGCTGGTCTTTCAACTACAACGGACAACGCCTATATGACGGCTGAACAGACAATTGCCTTTTACGAAAACGTTTGGCAGAACCGTTTTCTAGAATTACTAAAATAAACGGTAATCTCTGGTACAATGGACCTTATCATTACTTAAGAGGAGTATCCATTAATGTCAAAAACAGCTTTAATTACAATGCAGCCAACAGACCAAACGACAGGGACAACGGTCATTTACGCGCCAGATAATGCGGCCAATCGTGTGTGGGCTGCTAAACAGTCCAACGTACAACTGATTTCGATTCCAGGTTATGTTCGTTTTGGCGATCATATCGTTAATTTTTTCGTTAAAAAAATTGTGAAACAAGGCGATGTTTCGGCATACAGTAATATGTTACAGTTTGTTTATTTTTCACACATGGTGGCTTACAACGTGGCAAATACGCCAGTTGAAAGATTAGTTTTTGCAACGCAAGATCTAGCGACTAAAGTATTGATGCAGTTTGATAATCAAGCACGTTATAATAATCAAATAATAGTCTTAGCCAAATAATATAGAAAAGCCCCGCTCATCTGAGCGGGGTTTTTCTATAATTATTGATTTAATTGCTGAACATAAGCATGTTGTTCAATCATGAAATTAATGGCAAAAACAGCACATAAAGCGTATAGAATACCATCAATTCCAGTTGGAATATGTGACCAAATAACATGTGGGACAATTAAAATTAAAAAGGAGAGCAAGCCCCAAATCCAACGGTTAATTAAAATTCCGTGCTGATTTAAAAATTTTAATAGGTATTGGCAACCAATTAAGAGTATTAGAAAACCTAAAAATATTAAAATCCAATAGAGCATGCTGAGTTCTCCTTTTATGCAGCTTCTGCCGCTGCTTTAGATTCATCTGCAACCATTTTTTTATCATACGCCTTGATGAATGGGTAGTAAATGATAGTTGCAATGACAAGGTTAACGGCAATTAAAACAACAATCCGCCAGTCATTCCCAGCACTAAGGAAACCACCGATTGGTGCGGGTAATGTCCAAGCTTGGAATGTTGAAAAGCCATTCACAAGATGTAATTTAATTGCGGTGTATGAAACGGTTGTTAAAACAAGTGGTACAACATTGAATGGGATGAAGAGGTATGGGTTAAGAATAATGGGTGCCCCGAAAATCATTGGTTCGTTAATATTGAAAATTCCAGGAATGATTGAGAATCGTCCAACTTCACGCAGGAATTTTGATTTGCAAATTGTGATGAAGAGTGCAGCTACAACGATTGTAGCGCCAGCACCACCAATTGTAACAGTCCATTGGTAGAATTGTTCGGGTGTCACGTAAGGAAGATGCGTTGCTGATGTACCCGTTGCCAATGCTTTTGCATTATCGTCGAGCATGATGAGCCACATTGGGCGAACAACGGAACCAACAATACTCATTCCGTGAATCCCAAATGACCATAGAATATGAATTAAGAACATTGGGAGTAAAGCACCAAACAAGTTGTTACCAAGTACGCCGGTGATTGGTTTGAATAATGCGAGTAAAGCATTATTTACATCAAAGCCTGCAATGTCGCGAATAATCCATAATGTCACTAAGATAGTTGCGCCAGGAATAAGTGCTTCGAAAGAACGTGCGACAGCAGGTGGAACTTGTTCAGGCATCTTGATTGTAATTTTATGAACGGAGAAGAAGCGATAAACTTCTACAGCAAAAATCATTGCTAAAATCCCAGTAAACATTCCACTAGCACCCAAGCTCCCCATTGGTAAAACGAAGCCGAGTGGTTTGTCTTTAGGTGTAAGAACGTTAACGGGCATTTGTAGCATGAAGAACGCACCAAGGGATAAAATCCCACCAGTAGTTGAGTCTAACTTATATGATTTTGCCAAGTCAGACCCCATTACAAAGGTTGCGTAGATTGCCATTAACCCCATCGTCATTCTAAATGGTAGAGCAATTGTAGCAGCGTAGGGTGTTAGTAAATCGGCTAATGGTTTATACGGAATGTTAACAAAAATTAAGAAGAAACTACCAATTAAGATTAGTGATAAAGTTGAGACAACCCCATTTCTAATGGCTAATAAATGTCGTTGTGTACCGACTTTAGCCATAGGCGGGACGAGTTTTTCCTCAACCCATTTCATAAATTTTTCCATGGTTAAACCTCCAAGATTTTATTTAAAGCGCTTACCATTATATTAGCATATAGAAATAATATTTCAATATATAAAATTAAAAAAAGATAATGAAATATTATTTCAGAGATTTCTTTTGTGTTGTTTTGATAATTTCTGCTGATTTACCGAGTCGTTCAATACTTTGATCGTAGTTATGGCTGACATATTCATAAAAAATAATATCAACAACAGTAAACTGCACAAGTAGGGAATTGGTCGCGGCAATTCGATCTGGAAACTCAATTGGTTGACTTGTGTGAACAGCTATCGTACTTAATTTAGAAACACTATTATTCCCTGATTGAGTAAGAGATAGAATGGGGACGCCAACTTGATTAGCAATTTTTCCAACTTGAATGGCATCTGATGACTCACCAGAGTTAGAAATGATCCAAATTAAATCATTCTGATTGGCGTTTACTAATAAGGGAAGTAAACCATCCAAATCATTAAATGGTGTGACGGCAATCCCGATTCGTCCCCATTTTTGAGCAATGTTTAGTGCAGTTAAGTAGGAGGCGCCAATCCCGAAAACGATTAAATTTCTAACCTTTGATAATTTTCTACTAATCATTTGTAATTGCTGGTCATCGAGTTGAAGAACTGTTTCATTCAATGAGGTTTGAGCATTATAAAGGAGCTTGTCTTTAATTGAATTAACTTGTTCGCCTTTTGTAATATCTGGATGAAAAGTATTTGTGGTTTGTGTTAAGTCAGCAGCTAATTCAATTTTAAGGGGTGTAAAACCATCCACATTAATTTTTTTTCCGAGTCGAATGACGGTGGCAGCGCTAGTTTCAGATTCTGAAGCTAATTGCTGCACAGTCATCTGTAGAACGGAATCCGGTTGATTCATGATATAGCTAGCGACTTTTTTTTCAGCACTTGAGAAAAGGCTGTAATGTTTCTTGATTTTGGCAATAATAGGCATAGTTGTCTCTCATTTCTTTAAGAGTGCAGCGATAGCGAGTGCTACGCGGTCATCATTGTTTATTAAAGCAGTAACTGCTGATTGATAATCAACAGTTGCGCTCAGCATCACAATTGCAACTTTTGCAGATTCGTGTGCTTCGAAGTATGCTTTTTCTGCAACAGCAGCTGTTGTACCTGTTGCTTCTTGAATAATTGACTTTGCACGGATTTTTAATTTTTGATTTGTTGGTTTTAAGTCTACCATGAGATTGCCGTAAACTTTCCCACATTTAATCATTGTGGTTGTTGAAAGCATATTGAGCACTAGCTTTTGAGCAGTTCCTGCTTTCATTCGAGTAGAACCGGTAACGACTTCTGGACCAACGATAATTTCAAGTGGTAAATCGGCATGCTGGCTAATGAGTGCATCTTTATTGCAAGCAATTGAAGCTGTTTTAACACCTAAAGAATGGGCGTAATCTAAACCACCAATGACGTAGGGGGTTCGTCCGCTAGCAGCGATACCAATTAAGAAGTCACCAGGTTGGAAATGCTGGTTTTTAAGATCCTGGACAGCTAAATCAGCATTGTCTTCTGCACCTTCAACAGCTTCGTACATTGCTTGTTGACCACCAGCCATAAGTGGGACGAAACGATCAGGTGAAACGCCATAAGTTGGTACAATTTCAACAGCATCTAGAACACCTAAACGGCCACTAGTACCAGCACCGATATAAAAAATGCGCCCACCATTTTTAAAGGTAGTGGTCATTTCTACGACAATCTTACTCATTTGTTCCAATAATTCAGGCTGATTGATTGCGTAGGGCACACTTTGATCTTGTTGATTAATTAGGCTTAAGACATCAAGTGTATCGAGCTGATCTATTTTAAGTGTTTCTGGATTACGTTGTTCGGTTGTTGAATACATTATAATCACTCCATTATTTTTTTAAGGGTAACCAAGCGAGTGCTTGGTTTAGTGCTTGGTTCCAAAATAGCCAGTCATGTCGACCTGGGCTAAAGACAACTTTACTAGCGGGGTTTAAAGATACTTTGTCTAGAAAATATTGATTTTGTTGAAATAAAAAGTCATCAGTCCCAATCGTCCAATAAATAGGTGTTTGAGTTAACTTAAATGGTTTTGTTAATTGATAATTAGTTAAAGGTTCATCTAAGAAAACATGACGATAATCCGGCATCAATGATGGTACGATTTCCAAGTCAACTAGGGGAGATAGGACGACTGCAGCTTGAAAAAAATCAGGATATGTGTTGAGCCATTTGAGGGTTCCAAAGCCGCCCATAGAATTACCCATAATGAAATGATCTTGGGGTTCCGGAGATAATGGTAATAGTTGGCTGAGGTAGGTAGGCAAACTATGCGTCAAAAATGAGAAACAAGCTTGTCCATCTGGTTGATCAATGTACCAACTACGAGGAAGAGAAGGGATGATAGCCGCTACCTGATAATCGGCAACTAATGTTTCAAGGTAAGTTTTTCGTTGCCAAGCACTACCGTCATCACCTAGCCCATGAAGGACATAGAGCGATTGCAATGGTCCGGTAATTTTATCTGGTAGCATAATCGTGATTGTTGTTTGATTATCAAGTATCGTGTCGTTATATT
Organism: Latilactobacillus sp. VITA-14; assembly: GCF_046580785.1. Taxonomy (NCBI): domain Bacteria; kingdom Bacillati; phylum Bacillota; class Bacilli; order Lactobacillales; family Lactobacillaceae; genus Latilactobacillus; species Latilactobacillus sp. VITA-14. The sequence continues at coordinate 32,218 of NZ_JBJKTM010000016.1, read as the reverse complement.
TAAGAGTCATTAGTGCGATAGTAAGGACCACCTTTGTTCTGAAATATAAATTCAAATTATATAAAAAGTTGAAATAAAATTTCCGTCTGGTTATAATGTATCCGTATTCATGAAATTAGTCAAGCTCTGAAAGGAGATACTTATTATGCAATATCGAATTGGGATAGATAGTGGTGGCACCCATGTGGAAGCAGAGGCTTGGGCAGAGGATGGGACGTTACTAGGAACAGCAAGTGCTGGACCAGGTAATAGCTTATTAAACTACGAACAGACTTTTGTTAATTTAGAAACAGTTATTGAAACGTTACTTAATCAAAATAAAGTGCATGAATGCCAATTGATTTTAGCGGGCGTTGCAGGTAGTCAGAGTGCAAATAATCAAACAGCAATAGAAGCATATTTACTGAACCGATTCTCAATACCTGTAAGAATAATTTCAGATGCTGATTTAGCAATGTTGAAAGGATTTGGGTACAATTCCGGCATATTAGTGATTGCAGGAACGGGTTCAATTGTCTTAGGACAAGAAGGTCCAAAACGATATCGGATTGGTGGCTGGGGGCATCTATTAGGCGATGAAGGTGGTGCATATGACATTGTCAAACGTTGCTATCAACAGATGACACAGGAATTGAATCAGCAGTTAGAAACTGGACCGATGACAACGTTAATCCTAACGGCTTTGAATTATGTATCACCAACGGAAGCGATTAGTGATTTTTATCAAATGTCACGGCAGCAAATTGCTGCACAAGCTCGAATATTAGCGGAACAAGGTCAAAATAATGAACAGTTTAAAAGTGTAATTGAGGTATGTGCTAATCAGTTAGCGCAACAAATTCAATTAATGCAGGAGCGTTTTTTAACTGATAAACCAATCAAAATCGCTTTAACCGGCTCAGTTTTGACGCATAATCAATTATTAAAGCACCATGTAGAGGAACAAGTGGCTCAAAAGAGCACGGTTCAATTTGTAACACTTGAGGGCAGTAATGCGGCTGGTGTAAAGAATTTTATCCTGGAGGATTTCAAATGACTTTTCGGCAACTAGGTTTATCCATTTATCCTGATCACAGCATTCCACAAGAAGACGAAGCGTATTTAAAATTAGGATGCCAATATGGTTTTTCTCGTCTATTCATGAGTATGTTAGAGGTTGGTGATATTGCAGAAACGAAAGCAAAATATCAACATATTATCCAAGTTGCGAAAGATTTGGGTTATCAAACAATGATTGATATTTCACCACGTATTTTTGATCAATTAGGGATTAGCTATCAGGAACTCGGTTTTTTTGCTGAATTAGGTGTTGATGGGATCCGACTAGATCAAGGATTTGATGGGAGTACAGAAGCCCTTATTAGTTATAATCCATATCATTTAATTATTGAGTTGAATATGAGTAATAATGTTGCCTATTTGGATAACATTTTAAGTTATCAAGCAAACGAACCATACATTTTTGGATGTCATAATTTTTATCCACAAGTGGGAACTGGGTTAACAGTCCCGTTCTTTCTTGCATGTAGTGAGCGATTTAAAAAGCATGGTATTCACACTGCCGCATTTGTTGCAAGTCAAAACGGTGATCAGGGACCATGGAATGTAAATGATGGTTTACCAACACTTGAGAAGGACCGTTATTTACCAATTGAATCTCAAGCTAAATGGCTATTTGCAACGGGGTTGATTGATGATGTCATTATCGGTAATGCTTACGCGAGTGAGGCAGAATTGCAAAGTTTAGCAGCGGTTAATCGTTATCAATTAGCTTTTACACCAGAGTTGATGCCAGATATTGCACCGGTTGAAAGGGAAATATTGTTTGGAATGCAACACTTCAGAAGAGGGGATAGTAATGCATTAGTCGCTCGTTCAACACAATCTCGTGTGATTTATAAAACAACGCCTAACGCGCCACATGATTCGGAGGAAACGTTCCAAATTGGTGATATTGTGATAGGTAATGATCAGTTTGGGATTTATAAAAATGAGGTTCAGATTGTCCTTGAACCGCATCAAGATAGCCGCAAAAATAAAGTGGGACGAATTAAACCGGAGGAATTAGATTTATTAGAAATGCTTCAACCGTGGACAAAATTTAAATTTCAGACTAAATAAATGAATTGATAAAAAGGTTGCTCGTAGGAGTAGCCTTTTTATTTTGGGTAAATCAACAAGAGGTAACGTTTTTAAATAACCGTTTACATTTTACTAAAAGTTTAGTAAAATAAGATTGTAATCTAAAAGAATGCGTTTACAGGATAGTTCTTGTACAGATTGATTTATTTGTATGGTGTAAATAGTAAACGTTTACTAACTAAAAGAGAAAGAAGCGACTAGGATGAACGACAACAAAATTATTATCGATCCAGACCAATTTGCTGCAGCAATTATCGCTGGGAATCCCAAGCAAACGAATGAAGACAATAAGGTTTATATCAAGCGTCAATTGACGTTATATCTAGAATCAGTTTTACTCGCCAACGATTTTAATTCATTGGAAGAAAACCAATTCGGCTCAGCCAAAGAAAAGCAACGCCAAGCGATTTTGGAAAAAATTATCGAACATCGCTATCACTAGAGTGCGTCATCAAGCGGGATAACCCGAGGGTTGTGCTTGATGAAAGCATGTTTACAATGAAGAAACTATCGAAAGGAATCTAAAGAAATGAAAAAACTAAAAGATGTTAAACAGTATAGTTCTTACGCTTTTGGGGCCTTTGGGCATGACGCCTTTTATGCAACACTTAGCACTTATTTTATGATGTTCGTCACGAGTCAATTATTCGATACCAAAAATGCAGGCTTTAATTCAAAAATGATTGCGTATGTCACTTATACAATGATGGTCATTCGGATTGTTGAAATTGCCTTCGATCCATTGATTGGTGGAGTGGTTGATAATACACGGACGCGTTGGGGGAAATTTAAACCGTGGTTACTGGCGGGGTCAATTATTAGCTCTGTTGGCTTGGCCATGATTTTTACCAACTTTGGAGGGCTTGCGACAAGTAGCCCTTATCTTTACTTAGTTCTTTTTGCAATCGTTTTCGTCACTTTAGATATCTTCTACTCGTTTAAAGACATCTCGTTCTGGTCAATGTTGCCAGCGCTGAGTGTTGATTCTGAAAAGCGGACAAAATTTGGAGCGATTGCGCGTTTCGGATCCACTTTAGGTGCACAAGGGGTCATTATCGTGATCGTGCCAATGGTGGTTTTCTTCTCGCAACTATTTTCTGGGAGTCATGGGAGTGAACAAACCAGTGCCGGGTGGTTCGGTTTTGCCGTTGTCATTGGCCTTGTTTCATTCTTAGGCGCTTTAGCGACCATCTTAGGAACCAAAGAAGAAAAGAGTGCTATTCGGGAAAATACTGAAAAGGTTCGGTTACGTGACGTTTTCAGTGTGATTGGTAAAAATGACCAATTAATGTGGTTATCTCTTTCATATTTCTTATTTGCCTTTAGTTATGTGATTACGAACTCACTGCTTTTATATTATTTTAGATATGTCATGGGCCGCGCCGCAGCGTTCTCAACGGTTGGTGTGATTACTGCCATCTTAGGGATTGTGTCAGTTGCGTTGTTCCCAACATTGGTTGCTTTAATTCATCGCCGGGCAATCTATCTTGGCGGAATCGCAATGATGATGCTTGGTTATATCCTCTTCTTGTTTGCTGGAAGTAACTTGGTCGTAGTCTTAACTGCGGTCGGCTTATTCTTCTTCCCATATCCACTGGTCTTTTTGGCTGCTTTGATGACGATTACCGATAGTGTTGAATACGGACAATTGAAAAGTGGTACACGGAATGAATCTGTAACATTGGCAGTGCGACCTTTATTGGATAAACTAGCCGGGGCTTTTGCAAACGGCGTCGTTGTGACGGCTGCGATTCACGCTGGCATGACTGGAAATGCGAAACCAAGCGATATCACTAACGCGGGGTTGTTGCAATTCAAAATGTACATGTTCTTCATTCCAATGGCGTTATTGGTTATTTCAGCGTTAATCTTCATGGCTAAGATTAAATTAACGGAAGCAAAACATACTGAAATCGTTAGTGAGTTGGAACGGAAATTAGATTAATAACAAACAAAGCGTAGTTAGTCTATGCTTGAACCAGAGGCTGCATCAAAAGTAATTTTGATGCAGCCTTTTTATGACTGATTAGTTTATGGGCTTAACTTGACGCTGAGAATGCCGATGACTTCTTGGTTAACAGTGCCCAATTATTTGAACCAGTCGTCGGTCAGTCGGTAGATTGGGTGGTATTCAGAACTAAAATCGAAAGAGCCGGCGGAACGGATTCTGCTTTTGGTTTGACTGAAGATGGTGACTATCAATACAAGACGGCAAAAGGGCTTTTTTAGACTACTATTATCAAAATGTCTTCTTTCAATCATGTAATAAATTGTATCGAAGAGCGATTATTGAAGCTGAAGCATTGCGGTTCGATGAATCGCTGCGTATCGGTGAGGATTTAATTTTCAACTTGCAGTATTTACAACATTGCCGAGTTGTTAGGCATCGGGCAGCGTTTTTATATGTTTACGAGATAGGGCATGCTGAGGCGGCTACGAGTACCCTAAAGCCGCAGTGGTTCTCAGTTAACTTAACAGCTCTGCACATCATTGAGACGCAATTAGTGGCTGGAATTGCAGAAGTGGATCGCGCAGCTTACACACGATTTTTAAAGCAGTATGTGCGGACCTTTTTTAGAATGTTAATTGTTTTTGATCAGCGCACACTGACTGTTCCTGAGCGACAATTCATTCAGACGCAATTGATCAATTTAGAACGTGGTTTACCAACCGGCACATCCCGGTGGCTACGATGGCTTAATCGGTCGCACTTAGCGCCGGTCATGCTAGTTGGCTTACGTCGGTTAAAGCAAAGGTTAAAATGAAATGCTGTCCGCCAGAATCGAACGATTCAAAAGGGGGACAGCATTTATTGGTTCATATCTAAAAAAGGATGCGGTGGGCGTTTAAACAAAGGGGAATTGACTGTGAAAAAGATCAGTATCGTGATTGTAATCAGTAGTATTGTTGTGATTAGTCTGGCGGCGCTAGGTTTTTATTTGCATCAAGAGGATAAAGCTGTTGATGCGATTAAAACCGGGTCTAGTCGAATTTCAAAACAAATTGATCAGCGAAAGCCAATCTCGTTCCTATTATTAGGCGTTGTCACAGGCGCGGATGGGCGCGTTGATTGTGGTCTGTCGGATTCGATGATGGTTGCACTTAACCCGGCGTAAGAAGCAACGGTGGTCTACTCTATTCCGCGTGATTCATTGGCAGAGATGGCAGATGACCACGGCGGTAATATTCAGAAAATTAATGCGGCTTATGAAATTGGCAAGGCTAAGATGGCGAAAAAAACAGTCAGTCAGTTTTTAGGGCTCCCGATTGACTACTCGGTGACGGTCGATATGGGCGCACTCAAAGAATTGGTTGATTTTGTCGGGGGGATTACCATCGATACGGTGATTGACGTTAATTTGAATGGACAAGTGATTCCACAAGGCCACCATCATCTCAATGGTGATCAGGCGCTTGCTTATAGTCGGATGCGTTATCAAGATCCGCGCGGGGACTATGGGCGGCAATTGCGGCAACAAGAAGTTTTGAAACAGGTTGCGCAAAAAATTCAAAAGTCAAAATATTTGATGAACATTGGTGACTTAATGACTAAGCTTGGTCAGAAAATTAGCACTGATTTTACAGCCGACCAAGTGAAGCAGTTGATTCGCAACTATCATCAAAGTAGTGGTGAAATTGTCAGCAGCCAATTGCTAGGTAAAACGGCGTGGCTTAACGGCAGTGCCTATCAAATCATTAGTACGGAAGATTTGCAGGCTGCTTCGAATCGGCTCCGTGAAAATTAAGCGCTGCCGGAACAAACGTTAACCAATACCGAAACGCGACTTAACGATATGAACCCGGTCTTTTTTGATGATGAGTCGCCAACGACATACTTCAACGTGCGCGGGTACAACGTGACACGGTATACAAATAATACGTATTAGTGTTGTGGTTGAAGTGCGTAGGTTTGGGTGGCGATGGCGTTAACGAAGTCAACATCATGCTCGATAAATAGGAGGGTTGGGCGTTGCTCGGCAATTAGAGTTTGAACTTGTTCACGCGTGATGACGTCGAGGTAATTCAATGGTTCATCCCAGAGGTAACAGTCAGCCTCTTCACAGAGCGAACATACCAGTGCAGCTTTACGTTTTTGTCCCATGCTCATCGTTTCTAGACGGTGGGTAAATAAATCGCGGTCAAAACCCAGTTTGCGTAACATGCTTAGCAGTTGTTCGTGATCAACCTGTTTCGCAGCAGCGAAGTCGGCCAGTGAGCCGCTCAGTTGATCGAAATCTTGTGGAAGATACGAGAGGGTTAAGTGCGGATTAAGGTGCAGACTACCGCTGGCAATGTGGTCAGTTGCGGGTAATGCAAGTAACGCCTCAATCAGTGTTGATTTACCTGCGCCACTAATCCCAGTTAAGGCGACCTGTTGACCAGCTTCTAAGGTGAATGAGAGTGGTTGATTAAGGATGACGCCGTCTTGTTGTAAGACAAGTTCATCAACACTAAGCACATTTTGACCGGGTTTGAGGGGTCGCTGATTGATGGTCAGTGGTGCAGCAATTTCAACGTTTTTAAAAAGTTGTTGTTTTGTTTTGATTGCTTCTTCCGCGCGGTTGGCAATTGTCGTCGCCCGTTTCATAACCTTAGCGGCGCGATGACCAATGAAGCCTTTATCGAGATTGGCACTTTCAGTTTTGACACTGGCGGCGTTTTTCCCTTTTTCAGCTTCGTGGGACCACTGCGCTTTTTGTTGTGCCGTTTTTGTCAGCCGCTTGATATCGCCCTTGAGTTGTTGATTCTGTTGTTGCTTATAAGCAGCTTGTTGGTCGTGGGCGGTTTGCCAAGTTTGGTAGTTGCCTTGGTGAACGGTGATGTCGGCACGATTAATCGCTAGGACATGGTCGATCACTTGGTTTAAAAAGTGGCGGTCATGGCTGACGACGATGAAGCCGGCTTTTTGGCGTAAATAATTGGCAACGACTTGGCGGCCTTCTTGATCCAAGTGATTGGTTGGTTCGTCGATCAGTTGAAAATGATAGTCGTCGATGAATAGTAAGGCGAGTAACATTTTGGTTTGTTCACCAGGACTTAATGAATCGAATGGTTGCCAGACGATTTCGGATGCGACTTGTAGGAGCCGCAGTTCCCGCTCGACTTGCCAGAAGGTTGAATTGTCGAGGTTACCTAGCTGCATTAGAATATCGCGTGTGAGTTGCGTAGGTTCTGTAACAGTCTGTGGGAAATATTGAAAATCGAGATTGGTAACCAACTGGCCATCAAATGGTAGTTGGTGTTGAAGTAATTTTAATAACGTTGTTTTACCGCGACCATTGCGCCCGATTAAACCGAGTTTCCAACTGGCGTCGAATTGAAGCGTGACGTGATCGAACAACGGTTGTGTTTGATCTGAATAGTTAAATGTGAGTGCTTTGAATTGAATTGTGCCCATGAATTATCACCTCATTGATTGAATGAGATTGGCCCAGTTGTCGTTAAAAATGCACAAAAAAAGACGCAATAACAGCGTCTTTTAACAAGTCTTTAGGTAACTGACCTGAAAATTAACGCAAGCAATCTCTAACGGCAATCGGAAATAAACGGTCCACGCACGTGCATGAACAGTTCGTACCAATCGAGTTGTCAGAAAATTAGCATGCGATTTTCAATGCCAGTCACATCCTTTGAATAAGTTAAATTTGATTCTAGCAGATTATTTTTAAAACGCGCATTTTAGAATCAAGTTAGCCACTGTCTCAAAATTTTTTGGACAATAAAAAACATCAAGAACAGATATCCTGTATCATTGAAGTTCCTACACAAACAATGGAAGAGGATATTGTCTTGATGCAGAAACAGGATAGCACACACCGCCAAAAAGGTCAGCACTTAACATCACTCGAGCGCGGAAAAGTGGCCGGATTCCGCCAAGCTGGGAAGTCCAATCGTTGGATTGCTGCTGAAATTGGCGTCTGCCCGCAGACCATTAATAATGAAATCAAGCGAGGTACAGTAGATCAGGTCAAGAAGAGTAATGGCAAGCGCGTCTACCATCGACAATACCTGCCAGAGGCTGCTCAGGCACTTTACGAGACTGCACGCTTGAGCTGCCATCGTCCTGACAAGTTCGCCAGCGTACAGGTCTTCTTAGCCTGGTACGTACAGCGAGCTAAGCAGGATAAATGGTCCCCGGATGCTTCAATCGGCTATGCCAAGCGACACAAGCTGTTTACTCCTGAAGAGCTTGTTTGTGCCTCGACTTTGTACCAGTACATTGACGACCAACGCCTAGAGATTCGAAATATCGACCTGTTGGAGAAGACTAAGCGGAAGACCTCTCACCAGCACCACACCAAGGCTAAGCACCTGGCTGGCCGCAGTATCGAGGAACGGCCTAAGGTCGTTGAACGACGCAGGCAGTTCGGTCACTGGGAGATGGATACCATTGTCGGTAAACGCAATGGCAAGGAGAGCGTCATCTTGACTCTGATTGAGCGCAAGACCCGTTGCCAACTTCTCCGCTTGATCGAAGGACGAGATGCAGACTCTGTGAGCTATGCATTGCGTGGAATCAAGCGCGAATGGGGAGCTTGCATCAAGACCATCACAGCCGATAACGGACCCGAGTTCACCGCCTTAAATACTGCTTTTGCTGAGACGGAAACTGAGATCTTCTACGCCCATCCTTACACGTCCTGCGACCGTGGCACCAACGAGGCACATAACCGGATGATCCGCCAGGACTTCCCTAAGGGCATGTCCCTAGATGACATTAGCCCTAGTCAAGTGCAGGCCACGCAAGACCGCTTGAATCAGTTGCCTCGCAAACAACAGGGCTACTGCACACCCCAGCAAAACTTTGAGGCCGAAGCTCGGCGCGTTCGCCGCATGGCCCAGTAGTCTCTCTAGCGCCACAACTTCTATTTGATAACGGCCTGTTCTGGGATTGTCCTCAACGACTGGCTAACTTGTTCTTGCAATTTACGATTATTTTTAAAACAACTTTTAAAATAATCCTTTACAAATAAATGGTTATCTCCTATACTAAGTAACTAATTAATAACAAGGAGGGTCTGTCATGAATTCAATGCAACGTGTTGCCTTTAGCTTTTTCTTTAAGATACCCAGTAATCGACTGGTTGATTAAGGAGAAGGCATTTGAGTTGAAATGACAAACCTTAATGAATTGGAAGATGGCTGGGTAACCCCGAGTCATCTTCCTGGTGGAGCTCACTAGTGAAGACTAGTGGGCTCCTTTTTTTGTTATTAAATGAGTGCGACGAAGCCTGGTTAGATACTGAGTAATAGCATAGTCCAGTGAATAAAGCTGGGTTGTAGCTTTGTTTACTGGACGTAGCTATACGGAAGTATCTGGCTGAGGAGCACGTTAAGAAAGAAGTGCGACTTGAACGATTTGGCTTCGAGCATAACCTAAGAAGCGCAGTGGTGGGCGTACGACCGCCATTGTGATTCTGTAGTTAAGCGCAGAAGGCAGTTCAAGGAGCACGTTAAAGAAGTGCGACGAAGCCTGGTAGGCGGCGAGTAATCGCCTAGTCGAGTGCATACAATAAAAATAGGAGTGGTTAAAACGGGATTAATGGCAAAGATGTTACGAAAAGAATCACTGGAACGTTATTTACAACAAGATCAGCGGTTGGCCAAAACATTAACGGCTAAGGATTTAATTGCATTGGGCGTGGGGGCAGTGATTGGGACCGGGATTTTTATCTTACCGGGAACGATTGCGGCGTTACATAGTGGCCCGGCAATCACGATTTCATTTATGATTGCGGCGGTCGTTTGTGCCGTTGCGGCGATGTGTTACGCCGAATTTTCATCGGCATTACCAGTTGCGGGAAGTGCTTACTCATATGGCAATATTATTTTTGGTGAGTTAATCGGTTGGCTGCTTGGCTGGGCTTTATTCTTGGAGTATATGTTGTCAGTTGCGGCAGTTTCAACTGGTTGGTCGGCTTATTTTGTATCATTTATCGAAGGGTTTGGCATCCATATTCCGCATGCAATTACTGGCCCGTTTGATCCGGCACATGGCACTTATGTGAACCTGTTTGCGATGCTGGTAGTGGGCTTGATTGCGACATTATTAATGCGAGGGACTCGTTCATCAACACGAATTAATAACATCATGGTTTTGATTAAATTAGGCGTAGTGCTACTTTTCATTGGTGTCGGGATTTTCTACGTGAAACCTACTAACTGGCAACCGTTCATGCCGTTTGGGGTAAGTGGGATTTTCAAAGGGGCATCACTCGTCTTCTTTGCTTACCTTGGCTTTGACTGTGTGTCAGCATCGGCGGCAGAGGTTAAGAATCCACAAAAAAATCTTCCTATCGGGATTATTGGGACGTTAATCATCTGTACGTTGCTTTATATATTAGTGGCGTTTGTCCTCACAGGGATGGTGTCGTACCGCGAATTGGACGTTGCTAATCCGGTCACATTCGCGCTACAAGTCGTCCATCAAAATTGGTTTGCCGGTCTGATTTCATTCGGCGCATTAGCAGGGATGTTCACGATGATGTTGACGATGACTTACAGCAGTTCCCGCCTCATCTATTCAATTGGTCGTGATGGCTTATTACCAAAAGCACTTGGTAAAGTGACTGCAAAACATCAAACCCCAACTAACAGTATCAAAATTGTGACGGTAGTCATCATGATTCTAGGCGGGTTCGTTTCACTGGATCAATTGACTAATTTGGTAAACATCGGCACATTGGTGGCTTTTTTCTGGATGTCGATTGGGGTCATCCCATTGCGGAAGCGCAAGGACATTCCGAATAAAAATGGGTTTAAAGTCCCATTTTACCCAGTTTTACCGTTAATATCAGGAGCGCTATGTTTATTGATGATGTTTGAATTGCCAAAAGTCACTTGGATTGCAGCGGCAATCTGGTTTGTCATCGGCTTAGTGGTCTACTTTACGTATGGAATTTTCAATAGTCGCTTAAATAATGATTAAATCAGCCTCAAAAAGCTGACGTTCACCCGCAGAAACGCTAGAATAAAACAGAGGTGACGACTGTGGTAAAACATAAACGGCTGTGGATTGGTCTAATAGGAAGTGTCATCTGCGTCCTCGGTGTATTAGGGACGTATTTCGATGCTGGTTTGTATCAGCAACCGATTATTCGGGTAACGCGGGTCCAGACAATTAGCCGTGAGAAACAGACTGATGAGTACCAAAATGAAGATACAGAAGTAGTCCAGCGGGTCACGGGCCAATTTTTGAACACTAAGCAAAAAGGGCAAGTGATTACGCTGCGCAATACGTATACGGCGTCGCAAGCGATGTCGACGCGGTACTATAAAGGACAACAAGTCCTTTTACACCGTGATCAATATTTGAAAAAGTGGACCTTAAACGAGCCTAAGCGCGATACAATCATCGTTGGCTTAACACTGTTGACGTTTAGTTTCCTATTACTAATGATGCTCAAGCGCGGATTGATGACGCTAATCAGTGTCTTGGTCAATCTCGTCGCATTCGTCTTAACACTCCATTTAAACGCGATGACGGGTGGACGGTGGTTATTGCCGATTATGTGTGGCTTAGCGGTCGTTCTAACGGGTTTAACGCTACTTTTAGTATTAGGACCCAACCGCCAGATGCTTGTCTCATATGGCGCGACAATTGGCGCAACGTTCCTAGCACTGTTTCTCAGCATGGCCGTCTTGAAATTAACCGGCGATCAAGGCTTGCATTATGAAACGATGGCCTATGAATTACAGCCGTATAAAACGGTCTTCTTAGCGGAAGTCGTGCTCGGGATTTTAGGCGCTGTGATGGATGAGACGACCGATATTTCATCGTCACTCCAGCAATTAGCGATTGAACGGCCAAACGTTACGAAGACTGAATTGTTTAAATCAGGACTTGCAATTGGTCGCGAAATTATTGGTCCGTTAGTTAATGTGTTGTTCTTTTTAGTCATGGCGGATGCTTTTCCAATTATTTTATTGTATCTACGCAATGGCAACACAATTGCGTATACCTTATCGCGAACTGTCACGTTAAGTTTTACGCAGACGGTGATTAGTGCGATTGGGATTACTTTGGCGGTGCCAGTAACGAGCTTGTTGGCAAGCCAGTTAGTGCGGGTGAGACGCCTATGATGTTGCTAACGGGAATTTTACTAATCTTATTAGTGCTAGTTTGTGGTTGGCAAGGGCTGACGATTTTCTTCAGCCTCGGGTTGAATTTTGTCGTGATTATATTAGCGCTCGTCTTGGTGGCGGGTGGGTTTGAACCGCTGATTGTGAGTAGTCTGTTGAGTCTGATTTTGTTAGCGACATCCATCTTCATGAATACCAAGCAGCCATTAACGGCCAAGACGGCGTTTGTGACGTCGTTAATCGTGGTGGTGGGCTTGCTGATCATTATTGTGCCTCTCAGCCAGTTAGCGGCCACCTACGGCTTTGGTGCGGAAGATGTAGAAGAGATTGAAGGCTTTGGACTCGCAATCGGCTTGTCGTTCCAAAAAATTAGTATCATGATGATCATTCTGGGCAGCTTAGGGGCAATCGCCGAAACGAGTATTGCAGTTGCCAGTGGTTTAGTCGAAATCTTAGAATACGACGCGCAAATGGGCGCCAAGCAACTCTTTAAAGCGGGAATCGCGATCGGTGAAAAAATTATTGCGACGGCTTTTAATACACTGTTCTTTAGTTTTTTCGGTAGCTTCTTGTCATTAACGATGTGGTTCATTCAACTCGGCTATCCAATTAGTAAAATTGTGAACCATAAAATTTTAATTGGTGAGGGACTCGCACTATTAATCGGAGTGAGTGGGGTCATAGCAACCGTTCCGCTGACCAGTTGGCTCCTAAACTATTTCAGAAAACCAAAAGACGAATAAAGTTAACTTGAAAAATAAGTCAATTCAGATTAGAATAATAGAATATATGCACGAAAGGAGGAAACGCGCAATGTCACAAAACTTACATGTTAGTGTTTCTGGTAACCGTCGTCCTGTTAACCAAAACAATGCTAAAAAACGTAACGCTGAAACAGCTGCTGTATTGAACTTCTTGAAGGAACGTAAATCAGCTAAATAATTATAATGAATTTTTTCAAAATAATGTTAAAAGACCATCTAAAAGTCGCTTGAAAAGCAGCCTTTGGATGGTCTTTTAATATATTCAGAAGTAAATACATTAAAAGTGACGTACATAAATTCAGATTATTGCATATTAATATAATAATATAGTGATAAGGAATAATGTTTGATATACTAAATGCTAGATAGCGCGAGGAAACGTTTCGATATATAGTTAACGGCGTTCACCTTGAAAATGCGGCCATTGAGATTAAAGAAAGATATAAAAATTTAAAAGAAATTAGGATAAAGAATATTTTCGAATCATCACCAGGTGTTCAGAATGTTGATTTTGATGTGGTAGATGTAAATAACAAAGTCATTAAGGGTAATACCACGACAGTAGGGAAATTTGGATCTTTCAGTGACAACGGATTGGTTGAGGGAAGAACAATTGGGAAAGTGAAGGTACTATATCTTAATGGAGAGGTTGGATTCATAAAATGATCACAGACCAAAAATATGCTGTTATTGCGGATAAAGTATATGACGTTGATAAGATAAAAACTGAATCACCAGCAAGAATTGGGAATGTTTTTAAAGATAAGGAGTCTACAGGTAAATTCCAAGTCCTCAAAACCGTCGACACCAATGATCCCCGAAATAGTCATGGTTACGACGCTAACGGGTTTCAAGGCATGGCTGTCGCGCCAGTTAACAATGAGGGTAAAGTTGATTATTCACATATCATAGTCGCTTATGCTGGAACAAATCAAGCTGATCATCTTGATGTTGCAGAAGATTTTCAAGGCATCGGGGGCAGTAATCGTAAAGTGTTGGCCGTAAATGGAGAGGCCGGATATAAAAACTTTGATAGTCAATTTAAGTCGGCTTTAAAATTTTATCAACAGGTTCATTCAGAATTTCCTGACGCTAAACTCGATACAACGGGCCATTCCCTTGGTGGTGCAATGGCTTTATTTGTAGCTAGTCATTTTCAAGTACGTGCGACAGTTTTTTCGGCACCAGATCCATGGAAAGTAATGACGAATAAGGAGCGGCTTTGGGCGTTAGCGCATCCTGATCTTTTGACCAATTATCGGCACCATGGCGATCCATTTTCTGGTGGGGCTTCAACAGTGGTTGGGATTAACGGGTTTACCGGCACAACTGTGTGGAGTGAGACAACCGCTAATGGGCCTACTAAGAGTATTGATATGCATATGTTGAATTCGTTTAAGTTTGATAATAAGGGTAGAACGAAGACGCTGCGACGCCAGACGGCCTCAGATGCTGATTTATTAGAAAAAAAGCAATCCGCGATTAAACAACTAGTCAAGTCGTTTAAATCATCAGGTGGTCAGTTTACACATGCGGAAAAAATAGCAGTTGATTCTGTCGAAGCAGCTTCGATTTCAAATAGTCTGACTCGAATTGCGATTGATGGTATTAGTGGCATTATCCAGCATTACAATCCGGTGATTGACGAATTTGAACCACTATGGCAAGAAACCATTAAGTCAGCGGAATTGATTGGCGAACATCTATCCCATGCGACAGTGATGGCGGAATTAGAACGGGCCGGTGTGACGCATCAATCAGTGGTTGATGAACCAATTCAAGAATTGGAAGCAGAAATAAAAGCAATGCGGGCTATCGGTAATGAGTATTTAGCATTAGCCAAACAGACGAAGGGGGCTGTTGATCATATGATGGCAACTGATACTGAATTAGCGGGGATGTTCAATCATGGATGAGACTGATAAAAGACGGTTATTAGCACAACAAGAAACCCTTGATAGTGAATACCGGCAAACGCGACAGTTTGTAGAAGAATTATTTGAAACAGTTGATGTCGAGCGTAGACGTGCTGATAACGATTTAGAGAATCTGTATCAGTGACATGACTATGCCATTAAACGGATTGATGAGGATTATTCGAATAACCAGGCATTCAGAAGTGAGTTGGAGAGTGCCAAAGACGCGATTGAAAATACCGTCAAACAAACTCGAAACGTAATTGATGATTATTTAATGGACTACGAAGCGGATTACCGTAAAACTCGAAATACCTTATCAGAAAAATTATTGGAGAAATAATATGGTAGATTTCCTAGAAGAAAGTCGCAAAGCGGACTTAGACCGAAAAATCAGAGCTTTAGAAGAACAAAGGATTGAACGAATGAAGCAACTTGAAAAGCATAGTATTTCAAGTGATTTAGGTCATACCGTTCTAGCGAAAGTTAAGCGCAAAAAGAAACAGGCCAAACAACAGGCAAAGGAAAATGCAGAAGTGATTGTGTCTAAACTAAAAGGTGGCCTAGATCAAGTAGAGGTATTTATCAAAGGAAAGATAAGATGAAGTCTGCTTATAAAAAGGAAAATCAGAAGTTAATTAATCAATAGCAAAAAAAGAGCTACATCCTAAGATGTGGCTCTCTTTAAATACATATTTTTGATTAAAGGACGCGAACTGCGAATGAAGGCATGAAGTAGCTTGAGATACTTGCTGTCTTAACTGATTCGCCACGTTGTGGTGCGTGGACGTATTGGCCACCACCGATGTAGATTGCGTCGTGGTATGAAGCACCAGCGCCACCCCAGAAGAGGATATCGCCAGGTTGTAAGTTATCAAGTGAGACGCGTTGGCCAGCACCTTCTTGAGCAGTTGTGACACGTTTCAATGAAACGCCAGCTTGTGCGTATGCGTATTGCACTAAACCAGAACAGTCAAGACCAACACCTGGTGTTGTGCCACCCCATACATAAGGGGTACCGATTTGTGATAAAGCAGCGTTGATAACAGTTTGTGCGTTACCACTTGCTTTTGTCGTTGTATTCGTTTGTGGTGCTTGTTGAGTTGTTGTAGCTTGAGTTGTTTGTTGGCTGCTTTGAGTTGTCGTTGTTTGTGTTTGAGCAGGTTGTGTTGTTGCTGCTGGTGTACTTGTTGTAGCAGCAGGGGTTGTTGCTTCAGTTGTTGCAGCAGGCGCTGGTGTTTCTGTAGCAGGTGCCGGCGTTGTTGCTTGAGGAGCAGCTGGTGCTTGAACTTCAGTTGTAGTGGTTGTTGCAGCGACTGGTGTCACTGCAGGTGCATTTGTAATTGGTGTGACACCATCCAAGTTAGGGTTGTTTAAAACAACGTAGCTAGCAGGAACCCAACCTTTGCTTTCTAATTGGTACCAAGTTGTGCCGTTTAAATCTTTTTGATCAATGACGTTTTTAGTTGTGCCATATGTTAAGTATTCGCCAGTTGGTTGAGCAGCAGTTGTGTCAGCCCAAACAGTTGTTGCACCTGATTGGAAGTTAGCTGTTACTGTGTTCTTAACAGCGGTTGTTGTTGCAGCTGGTTGAGCAGTTGCATCGCCGGCTGTAATGAATTGGCTTGAAACCCATTCGTCATTACCAAGTTTGTACCATGTTTGGCCGTAAACTTGTTTTGTGTCTTGAATTGTTACTTGTTGGTTAGTTGCCAAGTAACGAGCAGGTTTTTGACCTACTTCTGGGCTAGTCCAAACGGTTGTTGCCCCGTCAGCGTAGTTAACCGTACCATTTGTTGCAGCTTGGGCATCATTTGTTTGAAGACCCATCAATACTAAGCCGGCAAGGCCAACCATTCCAGAAGATAAGTAAGTCATTTTTTGTTTTTTCATGTGTTTGTTGTGCTCCTTCGAAAAATTTTTTAAGTTGTTTGAATTTTGAATTAATTTAGTACGCTGATTAGCATAGCATCTGAAAGTAACAAACATGTTACATAATAGTTAGCGCGCTGTTACATGTTTCTTAAGATATTGGCAATTAAAAGACTAAATGCAAGCGAACGTCAAAAAAGTACGCATATCAAGAAGATAGCGTACTTTTTAGGAAGTGTCTTAAGATTATTGGAGTGTACCGGTTTGTGTCTGATCTGTACCGGTCTGAGTATTACTTTGTGTACCAGTCGTCCCGGTTCCGGTTGTGGTATCCGTTGTCGAAGTCCCCGTCCCAGTTCCAGTTGTTGCACCAGTGCCATTCCCCGTTGCCGTGTTAGCAGCATAGCCTGTCGTAGTTTGTGTATTGGTAGCTGTGTTTTGGTTAGTTGTTGCTTGATTAGCGGTTGTTGTGTTTTGCGTGGTTGCCGCTTGGGTATTGTTAGAGTAAGTGTTGTATTGATTTTCAGCGTTCTTAACATACGCCAAGTACTTTTCTTTAAAGCCGTCATGGGTTGATTTATTAATCAAAGCTCGGACGTAAGGGAAGTCGCTAGCAGATAGGTTAGCTGGAATATGCTTGAGGTTGTCGTCTGTAAATAAGTTCCGGACAGCTGCCATAGCCGCTAATTGATTTTTAGCTTCTTGATAATCAGCAAGTTGTTTGGGGTGGTCGGTATAGTCCGTTTCTTCACCAAGTTGTGCATCGGCTTTGACAATCCCATCTTTATCGAAAAAGGCGCTTGTTTTAACTTTGTTCTTTTTCTTCTTTTTAACAGGCTTTTCAGAAGCAACACTTTCAGATTCACTAGTTGCTGGTTGCTTACCAGTAATCTTATCTAGATCTTTTTGGGCAGCCTTGTAATCAGCCTTTGCATCAGCGCTAATTCCGCTCATATAAAGGTTGGGCGTGATTTGTTTGTCGAGTTTGTCAGCCGCAGTGATAATTTGGTGTTGTTTATCGGCTGTTAACTTCGCAGGATCTTTACGGGAACCATCACTATAGAGTTGGTTCACTTTTTGGACGTATTGATCAATTTTTTCTTCTGTTTTAGTTGCGGCAGCTGGAATTTCTGTTTTATTCTGACAGCCAGCTAGAATCATGAAACAGCTGGTCATGGTCAGCAACAGAGCAAGTGTTAATTTTTTCATTGAGAAACCACCTTGTTGTTAGTTATTCATCTAATAATATATCATGAAATTAGGAGCGCTAACATGGTCGTTTGACGATAATTCCGAAATCGGAAATTAACGTGAAATCCAATATTGTATAGAAATCGCAATAAATGCGGGGGTTAAAGGAAATTAATCAACAAATCAGGCTATACTTTCGCAAGTGAGAAGCGTACACTATGGATATTAATTATGAGAAAATTTTAATCAAACGTGACCGATGAGTTCAATTAAAGTGGTCATCAGAGGGAGTGCAACTTATGGAATCAGCATGTACATCAATCTTAGTTGGTAAAAACGCATCATTGGACGGATCAACGATGATTGCGCGTAACGACGATACTTTTTTACCTTTAACACCACAACGGTTTCACATCAATCCAGCTGTTAAAGGGCGTAAGGGTGCTAAAATTAAATCTTGGTTAAACGGGTTTGAAGCCGAATTACCTGAGAATGGCTACCGATGGCCCGCTGTTCCGAATGTTGATTACAAACATAATGGTTATTATGATGAAAGTAGTATTAACGAAGTTAACGTGACGATGAGCTGTACCGAAAGTACATATGGAAATGAAAAAGCCCTCGCTTATGATCCATTGGTGAAAGACGGGTTGGATGAAGATTGCATGCAAGCTATGGTTGCGCCGTACATTAACTCGGCGCGCGAAGGGGTCAGCTATCTCGGTAATTTGATTAAACAATACGGCTCACCCGCCGGCAATAGTGTGCTCTTTAGTGATCACAATGAAGTGTGGTATATGGAAATTGTGACAGGGCATTTATGGCTAGCACAACGGATTCCAGATGATGCTTATGCAGTTGCCGCCAACCAAGTGGCGATTCAACAAGTTGATTTCACGGATGCCGACAATTTTATGTGGGCAGAAGGCATTCAAGAATACGTTGAAGCCCATCATTTGAATCCGGATAAAACGGGCTGGAATTTCCGCCACATTTTTGGCACGATGAATGAAAAAGACCGGCACTATAATACACCACGGGTTTGGTACGCCCATCATTTATTTGATGCTGATTTTGATATGTCACCCGAATCGGCTGAATTACCATTTATTCGGCGTATTGAACATAAAATTAGTGTTGAAGATATTGAAATGTTGTTAGGCTCACATTATAATGAAACGCCATTCGATCCAATGGGGAATGGGACTGATGCCGACAAGTATCGTTACCGCCCAATCGGTTTGAATCGGACGCAAAATGCACATATTTTACAATTACGGAATGATGTGCCAAAGGAACAAGCGGCCATCATGTGGATCACAATGGGGATGCCAACGTATACACCGTTCATTCCATTTTTCACGAATGCGAACGATACGGATCTAAGTTTCAGCGAAACACCAATGAAATGGGATATGAAGAGTGCATATTGGTTATACCGGACAATTTCAGTATTGGTGGAAGGCCATTATAGCCAGCACATTCAAGGCAATGTAGATTACTTAAACCGTTGTAAGCAAGAATTGCGAACGATGATTGAAGCCATTCAAGTGGAAGCACAAAAGTATCAAGGCGCTGCCTTAACGGAGTATTTGACTGAGCAAAACCATGCGATTGTTAAGCAGATGGCAACTGAAGCGACCTCGATGATTGGGGAACTCGTTATGTCGGGCATTAATTTATCGAAATTGACGTTCAATATGGATCGCAACCTATAAGATGTTATTAAAAGAAGTTATTAAGGATGAAAATAATTTTATCTTTAATGACTTCTTTTTATATAGTCACGACAAACTAATATAGTGGGGTGATGATTATATGGTCAATTGAATTGTTGCACATCAAATCTATTTATAGCTATTTAATAAATTGAGTGGTTTCTTTTCTCTCAAAATATGCTAATATATTGATAGCAAAATAAATTAAATCCATTAATTGTTTCTACGCATGACAGATCGGTTAGTAAAGGGAGAAAAGGTTATGACAGCAAAAGCAACAAGCAAGTATTCTGATGATTGGGAAGTAGTAACGCATCTTTCATTGATTTATCGGTGGATTGTCAGCAATTTAAGCGACTTTGTCAGTGGAGAAAGTTTAAATTACAAAGTTTCTTTTGACCAATTTTTAATTATGTACGAAATTTCAACTAACGAAAACTTAACAGGTAGTAAGTTAGCTAAGACGATGAGTGTTAGTCGTTCAGCAATTTCACGCCAATGTCGGTTACTGAAAGAAAATGGGTACGTGGTTGAAGAACATCTTCAAACAGATCAACGGGTTAAATTTTTGAGCTTAACTAAACAAGGTCAAGACGTTTTAGACCGGTTGGTGAGCCGCTATGTTGAAAAATACCGTGAAATCGAAGCACAAATGGGCCGTGATAAAGTCGATGGTTTGATTCGATTCATTGATCAATTCTATTTAGATATCATTGAACCAAGTGAATACCAAGATAACAAGATGGGCCGTTCATTCCTAAATAAAGTAAAGAAAATGAACGAAGAAAGTGCAGAATAGTTATTATGAAATAGGAAGAACCGCGTGGGGGCGGTTCTTTTTTTATGGATAAAACGTGCTTTTTGGTTGCAACAACTTCCGCTTAATCTAAACTAGCACTTAATCTTAAAATCGAGATTAAGCGCTAGTTTGTATTAATGCTTAGTTGCTGACCGCAACCAAATGCATTCTTGCCTTAAACGTGCTTTCATCAACAACTTCCTGTGCTTTGCTACACTTATCAAATCGGCGATTGCATCGCCAATTCGCTAAGTTAGATAAATGCTCAGAAGTTACCCGTTGATGACGCACTCTGATATAATAGGGCTTGTTTCTTTTTATGAAATTGCTTACAATTAAGCCATGAACGGATTATGAAAGAGTGGGAGTCGATATCATGGAAAAAATTCTGGCTATTAATGCAGGTAGTTCAACACTGAAGTGGCAATTATTTGAAATGCCGTCTGAACGAGTAATCGCTAAAGGAATGATTGATCGGTTAGGCTTATCTGATTCTGTATTCACAGTGAAGTATGGCAATCAGGAAAAGTTTAAACAAGTCCAAGATATTACGACGCACGAACAAGCAGCAACGTTATTATTAACGCAGTTGAAGGAATTAAATATCGTAACCCATCTCGATGAGATTACGGGGGTTGGTCACCGGGTGGTTGCTGGTGGAGAAGCCTTCAAGGACTCTGCAGTAATTAATCCGGTTGGGCTCGATGAGATTAATCGTTTGGCTGAATATGCACCATTGCATAATCCAACCCAAGCTTATTACATTAAAATTTTCACTGCATTATTGCCAGGCGTACCGGAAGTGGCTGTTTTTGACACGTCATTTTACAGTACGTTACCTGCCGAAAACTATTTATACAGTATTCCGCAAGCGTATTATGAAAAGTATGGGGCCCGTAAATACGGTGCGCATGGGACCAGTCATCGGTTTGTTGCTCATCGAGCAGCTGAAATGCTAGATCAGCCGCTTGAAACGCAAAAAATGATCACGTTGCACTTGGGCAGTGGTGCATCAATTACCGCGATTCAAGACGGGCGCGCTGTCGATACATCAATGGGGTTCACACCACTTGCGGGGATTACGATGGGTACGCGATCTGGTGATATTGATATCTCATTAGTAGCCTTTTTAGCTGAAAAATTAGGTAAGACAATGCCAGAGATGATCACAATTTTGAACCATAAGTCTGGCTTATTAGGGATTTCTGAACTATCACCGGATATGCGTGATTTAGAAGAAACCGCTGACTCACGACCACAATCCCAATTGGCGCTTGATATTTTTGTCAATCGAGTTGTGAAGTATGTCGGTTCTTACGTAGCTTTAATGAATGGAGTAGATACGCTGGTCTTTACTGCCGGTAGTGGTGAGAACGGCAGTGAATTACGGGCTACCATTTGTGAACAACTCGCTTGTTTTGGTGTAGAATTGGATGAAGATAAAAATAATGTCCGCAGCCAAGAACGCATTATCAGCAGTGATCAATCACGCGTTAAGGTCCTGATTGTGCCAACTAATGAAGAGTTGATGATTGCCAGAGATGTTATGCGGTTAAAATAAGGGAGTTATGCACCATGCCACAAAAACCATTATCAGAATATGAAGTTGAGATTCCCCGATTGAGTGCTCGATTAGAAGATACACCAGCCACAAAAACCTTTTTCGACGCACTAACACCAGGCTATCAACGCGAATGGGCACGTTATGTTTACGGCGCTAAAGCTGAAGAAACACAGCAACGACATTATGTTGAAATGTGTCAAATTTTAGATGCAGGTTATAAATCTAAACGAGGATACGGACAAGCAAAGAAAAAATAAATTAAAAAAAGATAGTGTTTTTTTTAATTAAGCAAAGGTAGACTAAATCAATGTTTAGTCTATTTTTTTAGTAGTCAATAGTTATTGAATGAGAAAATACTGTTATAGCAATATTGACAGCGCATACATTTTGATGGTAGTATTGTTCCCGTTAAGTAAACCGGTTTACTAAATTCTCAATTGAAGGTGATGATATGCCAAAAAGGGCAACAATCAAGGATGTTGCAAGATTGGCGGAAGTTTCTGTAACAACGGTTTCTTTGATTTTAAATCATAAAGGTGATCGTTTTAGCAAAGAAACTATCAATCGTGTCCGTACTGCGCAAGAATCACTTGGATATGTACCTGACTATTTTGCACAAGGGATGACTACCAAGGCAACTAAAACCTTAGGTGTATTAGTACCTGATATTACGAATCCGTTCTTTAGTCAATTTAGCCAAGGAGTGGAAGAAGTAGCATCACGCGCTGGCTTTATTCCATTGATTTATAATGTTGGGACGCAGGATACGCGGCGTACAAATTATTTGCAAGAACTTGTACGCCGAACCGTTGATGGCTTTATAATTGCGGCGCCCAATGTTGGATTAGATATTATTCATCAGTATTTGGACCAAAATAAAGTGCCGTATCTATTAATGGATCAATCTGCTTCAGATAGTGGCGATCGAATAATTGCAGGTGATTTTGAGGGTGGTCAAAAGGCAACGCAATATTTATTGGATCATCATCATCGAAAAGTAGCGGTGATTCTACCGCGGCAACATTCAAATAATATTGACAAACGATTAAAAGGCTATCAAAAGGCAATGATTAATGCGGGAATTACGGTTGATTCAGATTGGCTAATCGAACATGAATTAACTAAAAAAGGTGGCTACGAAGCAGCTGCAGAGGTAATTGAGAGTCGGGTCAGTGCTGTTTTTGCAATTAACGATGAAATGGCAATTGGTTTGTACCGTGGCTTGCAAGAACGTGGCAAACGGGTGCCAGAAGATATCTCCATAATTGGTTACGATAATATTGAATGGTGTCAGTATGTTCAGCCGCAGTTAACCACAATTGAACAACCAATTATTGAATTGGGACGAGTCGCAACAGGTCTATTGTTGAACCGTTTAAAAACACCCGATGCAAAACCGCAAACAATTAAAATGGCGACTAAATTGATTGAGCGCGCGAGCGTCATTGATTATCAGGAGGTAGAGCAATGAAGAAAACAACAGTTATTAATTCGAATTTATCAAGAGTAATCGCACAAATGGGGCATTACGATACATTAGGTGTTGGCGATGCAGGTATGCCAGTACCAGTGGGAACTGAAAAAATTGATCTAGCTGTTACAAATGGACTACCTAGTTTTGTTGATGTTGTAAAAAATATTCTAAGTGAGTTGCAACTTCAAGAGGTTTATTTGGCTGAAGAAATCAAGACAGAAAATCCTCAACAATTAGCGGCTATTAAAGAAATAATTGACGTACCGATTAAATTTATACCACACGATAAAATGAAAGCGGATTTATCAAACGCTAAAGCTTTTGTTAGGACGGGTGAAATGACACCATATGCTAATATCATTTTGGTAAGTGGTGTAACGTTCTAGCTATTTAATATTGAAGGAGGGATGGAAAAGATGGAAGTTCAAATGAAAGGCATTAAAAAAGCTTTCGGAAAAAACCACGTTCTTGAAGGGGTCGATGTGACCGTTAAAGCTGGACAGGTGCATGCTTTAATGGGCGAAAATGGCGCAGGTAAATCGACATTGATGAATATCTTAACGGGCTTGTATAAGCGTGATGCTGGACAGATTTTAATTGATGGCGAAGAGACTTACTATGAAAACCCCCTTGACGCTGAGAAGCACGGTATCAGTTTTATTCATCAAGAGATGAATAATTTCGCTGAAATGACAGTTTTAGACAATATGTTTTTAAACCGTGAGATTAAAGGTCCCTTGGGAATTCTTAAGCAAGCCGAGATGCGCAAGATTGCGAAGGAGAATCTTGCCAAGTTAGGGACTGATATTGATTTAGATGTACCGGTCGGATCGTTAAGTGTTGGGCGTCAACAAATGATTGAAATTGCAAAGTCACTAATGTCTGATGCTAAAGTATTGATTATGGATGAACCAA
This sequence comes from Latilactobacillus sp. VITA-14, assembly GCF_046580785.1. Lineage (NCBI taxonomy): Bacteria > Bacillati > Bacillota > Bacilli > Lactobacillales > Lactobacillaceae > Latilactobacillus > Latilactobacillus sp. VITA-14. Next base: position 7,780 of record NZ_JBJKTM010000016.1, on the reverse strand, counting down.
CTGCAGCTTTGACCGAAAAGGAGATTGAAAAGTTATTTGATGTTATTCGGAGTTTAAAAGAGCGAGGAGTAGGTATTATTTACATTTCTCATCGCATGGAAGAAATTATGAAAATTTGTGACCACATTACGGTAATGCGTGATGGGATTTCAGTTAATAGTTATCCAACTAGCGAAACGAATATGGCACAGATTGTACGGGACATGGTTGGGCGTGAAATGAGAGATTTTTATCCGGAAAGAAGTACGCAACCAGGTGATATTGCATTAAAAGTAACTGATATTGAACGAAAAGGTGTTTTTGACCATATTAATTTTGAAGTTCATGCTGGTGAAATTTTAGCGTTCTCTGGATTGATGGGTGCTGGGCGAACCGAAATTATGCGTGCCATTTTTGGTATCGATAAGTTAGACAGTGGTCAGATTCAAATGAATGGAACGACCATCAGTAATAAGACTCCGGGAGAGGCAATTAAAAATAATATTGGCTTTTTAACGGAGAATCGTAAAGATGAAGGACTGATTCTAAACGATAGTATTGCAGATAACATTGCATTACCAAGTATTGGCGGTTTCGTGAAACATGGGTTGGTGGATGACAAAGCCGTGGCAGATTTTGTCGCACTTTTAATGAAGCGGTTACATGTCAAGGCAACTGGACCATCTGAATCGGCAGGTAGTTTATCTGGTGGGAATCAGCAAAAAGTTGTTTTAGCTAAATGGATTGGTAGTGGTACTCAAGTCCTAATACTAGATGAACCGACTCGGGGAGTTGATGTTGGTGCCCGGCGGGAAATCTATGACTTAATGAATGAATTAACGAATCGTGGTGTGGCCATCATTATGGTTTCAAGTGATTTGGATGAAGTGCTTGGAATGAGTGATCGAATTGCAGTTGTATATGAAGGTCATATTACAGGAATTATTCCTACAAAAACGGCGACTCAAGAATCTGTAATGACTTTAGCAACAGGAGGACAAGTTAATGAATGATGTAGCAAAAAAAGGTGAAAAGTTTTCAGCCCAGAAGTTCATCGCAAAACTAGGGCCGGTGTTAGCGTTACTAGTATTGGTTGTAGCAGTAAGTGTTATGAATATGAGCTTTTTAGCACCATCTAATTTACTGAACTTATTACGACAAGTTTCGATTAATGCGTTAATCGCCTTTGGAATGACGTTTGTTATTTTAACTGGTGGGATTGATTTATCTGTTGGTTCAATTTTAGCTTTGAGTGGCGCTATTTCGGCCTATATGATTCAGGCAGGTGTATCACCAGCTATTTCGATTGCTATCGGTATGCTAACTGGAGCGTTGTTTGGGTTAATTAATGGGATTCTGGTAGCTTATGGGAAAGCAGCACCATTTATTGCGACATTAGCAACAATGACGATTTTCCGTGGTGGCACCTATGTATTTACTAACGGGAATCCAATTACTGGGACAAAAATTAATGAAAGTTTCCTCTTTCAGTTTATGGGTCGTGGCTATCTATTTGGCATTCCATTCCCAATTATCATCATGTTAATCGCTTTTGGAATCTTATACGTTGTGTTACACAAGACAACATTTGGTCGGAAAACGTACGCATTAGGCGGGAACGAAGAAGCCGCATACGTTGCTGGTGTGAATACTAAAAAAGTAACAATGATTATTTATACACTTTCAGGATTAATGGCATCAGTTGCCGGCGTTATTTTAACTTCTAGATTGAGCTCTGCACAACCAGATGCAGGGACATCTTATGAAATGGATGCTATTGCCGCCGTTGTTTTAGGTGGAACAAGTCTTGCTGGTGGTAAGGGAAGAATCTTTGGAACATTAATCGGGGCCTTAATCATTGGTACTTTGAATAATGGGATGAATCTATTGGGGATTTCTAGTTTCTATCAACAAATCGTCAAAGGGATTGTCATCATCGTTGCCGTATTACTTGATCGTCGAGAATCAAAAAAATAATTAACTGGAGGTTTTATCATGCAAAAGAAGTTTAAGGTATTAGTTGGCGTTATGGCTGTTACATTATTAAGTGCAACATTGGCTGGTTGTGGCGGTGCTAGCTTAGGTGGTAATGATGGCGGTAGTGAAAAAACAACGAAAAAAGCTGCTGATAAAGTTAAAATTGGGGCATCAATTTCAACTTTGAATAATCCATTCTTTGTTTCAGTTAAAAAAGGAATTAACGATGCTGCTAAAAAGAAGAGTAATGTTCAAATTTTTGATGCTCAAAATGATACCGCTAAACAATCAAATGATATTGAAGACATGATTCAAAAGAAAGTGGATGTGTTGATTATTAACCCAGTTGATTCATCAGCTATCTCGTCATCAGTTAAAGATGCTAACGACGCTGGGATTCCCGTTATCACAGTTGATCGTAGCAGTGACAGTGGTAAAGTGTTAACTTTAGTATCTTCTAACAGTACAAAGGGTGGGCAAATGGCCGCTAAATATATGTTAGAAAAATTAGGTAATGGTGCGAAGATTGCTGAATTACAGGGCGTGCCAGGCGCATCTGCAACGCGTGAACGTGGTAAAGGATTTGAAAATGCAGTTAAAGGTAAATTAGATATTACCGCAAAACAAACTGCTAGTTTCGATCGCGCTAAAGGTTTAACAGTTACAGAAAATATTTTACAAGGAAATCCTGAAATTAAAGGGTTATTCTCACAAAACGATGAAATGGCATTAGGTGCTGCGCAAGCTGCTAAGAGTGCTAATAAGGATTTAATGATTGTTGGTTTTGACGGTGAAGCTGATGGGCTAAAAGCTGTCAAAAATGGTGAAATGGCAGCAACTGTAGCACAACAACCCGAAGAAATGGGTCGATTAGCTGTTAAAGCAGCATATGATCACTTCAATGGTAAAAAAGTAAAAGCGAAGATTGATTCACCTTTAGAATTAGTAACAACGGATTCGTTAAAGAAATAAGCAAGTCGTTGAAAAGCATTAAACGGCGCTATCCGTTTGATGCTTTTCTATTGGATTGAAATTTTAAAATCCCGATGCAATAGCATGTTGTATGCGTTATAATGAAACGATTATAATGGGACTAAGGAGGAATTGTTTTGGTAAAAGTCACAGTATTAGGATCGATTAATGTTGATAGAATATTACAAATACCACGGTTACCGTTACCTGGAGAAACTTTAGCAATGGGTGGGCAATCATCTGCTGGCGGTGGTAAAGGAGCTAATCAAGCTATTGCGTCAGTACGAATGGGTGCAAAAACGAATTTCATTGGAAAAGTAGGTCGTGAAGGTGCAGCGGATTTCATGCTTGATACGTTTAAAAAAGATGGTATGAATATCGAACATGTGACTTATTCTGAAACAGCTGGAACTGGACAAGCTTATATTATGGTTGATGAACATGGTCAAAATAGTATCTTGATTTATGGGGGAGCTAATCAAGCGATTACAGTGGAAGATATTCAGTCAGCTAAAGATGCAATTAAAACGGCTGACCGTATTGTTGCACAATTTGAGGTACCAATCCCTGTCATCATTGAAGCTTTTAAAATCGCTAGAGAAAATGGTGTTCAGACAATTCTTAATCCAGCGCCAGCAATTAAGGATATTCCTACTGAGCTGTTAGCTGTGACGGATATGATTATTCCCAATGAAACAGAAGCAGAGATTATTACGGGCATTAAAGTTACTGATGAGGCATCAATGAAAGCAAATGCAGAAGCAATGTTTAAGCTGGGTATTAAAGTAGTTATTATTACGGTTGGTGACAAAGGTTCATTTTATGCAACTGCGGATAAGGACGGTTTTATCCCTGCTTTTAAAGTTCAGGCGGTTGATACAACAGCTGCTGGTGATACCTTTATCGGTGCATTAAGTACGAAATTATCTTTGGATTATAGTAATTTGGAAGAAGCGATGACTTTTGCTAATAAAGCTTCTTCAATTACTGTTCAAACCCAAGGCGCGCAAAATTCAATTCCTTATGAAAAAGATATTCATTTATAATGACATCTCAATGTACATCCCTAAATCCATAAAAGCGTGATCCGCATGAAGCCTTGTTATCAGGCAACTTATGCGGATCATGTTTTTTTATTTGTCTAAAAATGAAAAAAAGGCTTGTAAATATGTCGGAAAGAACTAGACTTAATAAGTCTTAAAGACCTGTCTAAAAGACTGATTAAAGAGAGAGGTTATGCGTTTATGTATGAATTGCTGATGTTATCCGCCTTAATGAGCCGGAATATGTCGGGCTATAAGTTGCGGATTATCTTGGAAAATGCGATGGTACCCAGACGGAAAATTTCAAATGGGGTTTTGTATCCGTTGTTAGATAAATTGGAAAGCAAAGGCTGCATTGGGTTTGAGGAAGCTGATCAGGATTCACGTGGTACGAAGATTGCGCACATTACTGAAGAGGGACGGCGCTATTTTGCTGAATTAATGGCTAAACCAGTCGTTCATGATGCGAAGTGGGATGATGCTTATCGTTTTAAGATGCGGGGGATGCACTACATTGATGCCACAGAACAAGTCAGCATTTTACAAGATTTCTACAGTGAGTTGGCTGAAGATTTACATGTTTATAGCGGTGTGGAAAAACATCTAACTGAATTAAAAGATGCGGATGAGACAATGACGGATTATTATTATTGGCAGATTCGTTCAACCAATTTCGTAATCACAACGATCAAAGCCAAAATGGATTGGCTACAAGCACAAATAAATGAGATAGAGAAAATGGAGATAGTAAAATGAAAAAAAACAACCAACCGCTGGATAGCGCTGGTCGCGATGAGTCTGGGTGTCTTTATGGGATTGCTAGACGTAACTGTCGTCAATGTCGCTTTACCAAGTATGGCGATTGATTTTAAAACAACTTTTAGCAACTTACAATGGGTTTTGAACGCCTATACATTGATGTATGCGGTCAGCTTGTTGACTGTTTCCAAATTAGGGGACATGTTCGGGCGCAAAAAAATTTTTGTCATGAGTATGATTTTATTCACAGCGGCCTCTGTCGTTAACGGACTGGCACCAAATTTATTGGTATTAGATATTGGTCGCGCGGTCCAAGCGATTGGTGGCTCGGGTATGATGAGTTTATCGATGGCACTAGTGGCATCGAACTTTGAAGGGCGCGAACGGGGGACTGCACTGGGGATTTTAGGCTCCGTGATTGGTTTTTCAACTGCTATTGGACCCTTAGTAGGGGGCTTTTTAGTCGAAAACTTCGGCTGGCCATCCATCTTTTTCGTCAATTTACCAGTCGGGATTATTTCAGTTTACTTAGTGATTCGCAATGTTAAAGAAACACCAGCTTATGGCGCGGGCGAATCAATCGATTTTATGGGGATGATCTTGTCAGCAATTAGTTTATTCTCCGGGATTTATGGGTTGATTCAAAAAGGACAACATATGCACTGGGCTTGGACAGATATGCGCATTATGGGGTGGTTAGTCGCTTCCGTTTTAATTTTAGCGCTTTTCGTCTTTGTGGAATTGAAAGCAAAAGCACCAATGATGAACTTGACGTTACTTACGAATCGCCATTTCGTGGGTGTTGTGATTTTAGCTTTCTCATTAGGCGCTGGCATTTTTGCCTTAGCCGCTTATCAAACGAGTTTGATGCAAAATTACATGGGTTACTCAGCCTTTTCAACCGGTGTGCATCAACTGCCAATGAGTTTATGGTCCCTTGTTTTAGGACCATTCACGGGTGTTCTAGGCTATAAATTCGGTAAAAAATGGTTGATTGCTTTTGGATTTACTGTTTCTGCCCTTGGTTTATTAATTTTTAGACAAGTGACAACGACTGATTTTACTTATATGCAACTCTTACCATTGCTTGCGCTAACTGGGTTAGGCAATGCGATTATCAATCCAATGATCAATACAGCGGCGATGGATAATATTAATCCTCAAGAAATCGGAATGGCATCCGGTTTATTGAATGTTTTCCGCCAAATTGGAATTACCGTCGGTGTTGTGATTCTCGGTTTATCACAAACGAATGCCTACGAAACGATTTTGAAGACTGGCTTTAGTGGTAGCTCAATCCCGAAGGCGGCAGCAACTGGCATTCAGCAAGCATTGGTTGAAGCAGGTGCTTTTTCAGGACATGCAATCGCGTGGGGGCAACAATTAGTGAAGACACCGTATGCCGCAAAGGTCCAACAAATTGTTGTCACGGCTTTTGATAAAGGGATGATCGCTGTTGTAACGACGTCGCTAGTGCTCATGGTGATTGCCATCTTGGCGGCGCTTTTCTTATTGAAAGAAACGAAAACGACTGATCGAGCATAAAAAAAGAAGGTTCATTATTTTCTGAAAAGATAAGACTGTAAATTGTGTAGCAAACAGTGTAAAATGAACAGAGTAAAAATAAAAAAAGTGAGGTTACTTACACATGGCTAAATTAGTTTTTATTCGTCACGGACAAAGTGAATGGAACTTATCAAACCAATTCACTGGTTGGGTTGATGTTAACTTAAGCGAAGAAGGCGTACGCCAAGCTCAAAACGCTGGTGCTTTATTGAAAAAAGAAGGTATCCTTTTTGACCAAGCTTACACATCAGTATTGACTCGTGCCATCAAGACATTACACTATGCACTTGAAGGTTCAGATCAATTATGGGTTCCAGAAATGAAATCATGGCGCTTAAACGAACGTCATTATGGTGCATTACAAGGCCAAAACAAAGCTGAAGCAGCTGAAAAATGGGGCGACGAACAAGTTCACATCTGGCGTCGTTCATACGACACACTTCCTCCACTATTGGATGCAAGTGATGAAGGTTCAGCAGCAAACGACCGTCGTTACGCACACTTAGATCCAAAAGCAATTCCTGGTGGCGAAAACTTGAAGGTTACTTTGGAACGTGTTATCCCATTCTGGGAAGACGAAATCGCTCCAAAATTAATCGACGGTAAAAACGTCATTGTAGCCGCTCACGGCAACTCACTACGCGCCTTAACAAAATACATCGAAAACATCTCTGATGAAGACATCATGGACGTTGAAATGGCAACAGGCGAACCAGTTGTTTATGATTTAGACGAAAACTTAAACGTCGTAAGCAAGAAGAAATTAAACTAATTATTAAAGAGTGTGTTTAAAGCGGGTTGATTTTGAGCATTAGCCTAACTTCGTGAATAATCGACGTTAGTCGATTGTTTGCGGATTGTAGCTAAGCACAGGAATCAGCTTTAAAAAACACGTTTAATAAGCTTACTCAAATAGGCTAACCCTTCAATGGGTTAGCCTATTTTTTTGCCAAAAAATGGCAGGTTAGGGCGCTTTTAGGACGCCTTTTTTCAAATATTGGTGGACTGGGAATGAAATGGGCCCTAAACGAAGTACCTCAGTTAAATTGCTATTGATACTTAACTACCTGCGACGAGTCACCGCGAGCGGGAAACGTCAATGAGTCGTATTGGCAGATTCAACTGAAAATTGAGAGTGGAAATCGGTTTCTCGATATATACACGCTACGGCAATATTGGACCAATTCAAATTATTTTTGGGAGTATTTAAGTGAACTCGTAACACGTTATTGTAGCGGCTTGATTCAAGGTAGAATTTAAGAAAGGTAGGGAGAAGACAGTTTCTGTGACGACTAATATATGAGGACTTTTTAAACAAAAGACTGGCGTTTTAGTTACGGCAAATTCTATAATTAATCCGAACAGAAATTAAAAAGCCCAAAGCAATCACTTACAATGGTAGTAGCTAATTCCAACCAATATAGGGAGTGATTACTTTGGGTACATCTACTTTATCACGTTTTCAACGTGGCGCACTAGCACAA